>JBFELW010000306.1:0-3673 GCA_041551995.1 Paenisporosarcina sp. | reverse complement strand
TATATGTTTTATAGTGAAGCATTTTACTCAAACTCCTCTACAGTATATCTCTCTCTATTAAACCATTGATCACCTGATTCTATCAATAGAATAGATACTGTTAAAATTTCCACATGCTCCATTTCCCTATGTCGACAAAGCCAATTCGCTTGTAAATAGAGCCCGCAGCAGGGTTGTCATAAAATAGACACAACATTTTCCCTTCAGCTAATAACTCCCCACAAAGTTTCGACATACAGTAAGAGGCAAGTCCTTTTTTCTGATGTCCAGGCAAAGTTCCGACGCCTACTATCATTGCGGACTGACTATTTTCAGCTGTGCTGGATGCAGAACTAATAATTAAGCCATCTTCTTTGATATAGTATGCTCGAGCTACACCTTTTTCCAATGAATTACGCTTGTTTTCGACATTATAATTACCTTCTGCAAATTCAGGAATAGATTTCATCTGCGCGATAATGGCTTCGGCATCTTTTGGTTGAGCTTGCTCTATTAATGTAGTTGAAGGGATTACGTTTAAATGATCCTTTGTTTCGCATTTCGCATAATAGAGAACACGCGGGCTTTTCGGTTTTGACCTTAGGTAAGGACTTAACTTACTTACCATTTCTTCTATTCCCGATAAATAGGTGTATGAAATGTCTCTATTAATAATGTTAGCCAAACCCTCTGCATCAAAATCTTCAGGTGCATAGATAATGAAGTTCTGGTCGTACTTTAACAACACGCCTCTTAAATCTCCTTTTTCATTAAAGTCTCCCCAGAGAGTTTGAATATTTGAATGAAATCCATATCCCTCTATATCTCCGATAATGAATAAATTTTCAGCGGGCTTTTGTGAAACAAATGTCATTGTCTGTCCTCTATCTTTTTCAGTAAGCTGTCGAATCATTTTCCTCATCCTCCACCATGACTTTAGACACTGTTTTTAACCAATAAGTATTCTGATTATTAAATACTATTAATCATTTTTTTATACACATTGCTTTTAATTTAGTGTATCATATCAAATGATACCAAATTTTTACTATTTCCATAAAATAGTGAGCACAAAGTAGTGCATTAAATTTAGTTTAATGGTAAAATAATACCGTTAACTAGTAATTTATTTAGGGGAAGAGGTTGAATATGGTGAAACGAATGGAAAAGAAATATATTCCCTTAGCTGCTTTCTTTTTGAAATCTACTATAAATGAAGTCACACTTACATATACGGCACTTGAAAATATTATTGGGCAGCAATTACCAAATGCTGCGTATTTAAATAGTAGTTGGTGGAAAAAAACAAAACCTCCCGCAATGCATTTCCAAGCTTGGACAGATGCTGATTATTATGTGAAAGAGATTGAGTTAGGTCGAGAAGTCACTTTTGCAAGGGTATCTGATATGTTGTATGAAGTCAGCACCGATCAAAAAAAGTCTGAAGATATCCTTATTATTCGTCCAGTAGATTTAGAAGATGCACGTTCAATTATTCAACTCCATCTAGCAATCGATAGCGAATCTAACTTTATGCTATATGGCAAAGATGAACGAAAGATGACTGTGCAATCGATACGTAAACAACTCGGAATTTGGAAAAAATCGTTAAACTCAACTATGTTTGTTGGAATTTTGAATGGTGAATTTGCAGGATTTGTCTCGGTTATTGGTGGTCCTTCTCCTCGATCTAGCCATAGAGCATCCCTTGTAATTGGTGTTCGCGAAGCTTTTTATGGTAAAAATGTTGGAACTTCATTGATGAAGAAAGCTGAGAGCTGGGCAAAGGAAACCCATATTCTACGAATCGAACTTACGGTAGCAGAAGACAACTCTCGTGCTATTAAGCTCTATGAAAAGATGGGCTACTCAATTGAAGGTACTCGCAAAAATTCCTTAAAGATTCATGATGAATTCGTGAATGAACTCTATATGGGTAAATTACTATAAAAGCGACATCGTGGGTGCGTTCCACAATGTCGCTTTTTTTTATTTGACTTTCTTTAGTCAGGGTATTTCTCTCTGCTTACTTTTTCCGCTGTAAGTAAAACCACCTGTGAGAGAATTTCAATTCCTGTATGAATACATTCTTCATTAAATTTCATCTTCGGATGATGTAAACCAGGAGCTAAATCACAACCTAGCCCTAACATTGTCGCTTTTAAGGAAGATTTATGAGAAGAATAAAAATGAAAATCCTCTCCCCCAGGTGTAACAATTGGTGGTTCCACACCATCTATGCCTAAGACTTCCTCAATTGCTTGTTCCATTAATTCACATGCTTCTTCATTAACTATGGCTGCAACTAGATTTGAGTGAACTTCTACATTAATTGTGACCCCAAACGACTCTTCAACTTGGTTTAACACTTTTTCAACATGTTCCACTAATAGTGTCATCATCTCATTCGTCTGCGCCCGCAGATCGATACTAAAGGAGCCGTTCCCTGGGATGATATTACCTGTTTCACTCCCTGCATGGAGCTTTGTCATTTTTGCTGAATACGGGACCATTGGATTTAATCTTATTCCTTGCATCCCTTGTACGATAGCAGCACCTATTTCAATAGCATTTGTACCAAGATGAGGCCTTGCAGCATGAGCATCTTGTCCAATAATCGTCCCTTGGAGGATGATTGATGCTCCATGATGAATCGCAGGGGTTGCAGTTCCATTTCCAATTTCTTGGATTGGACGTAAATGGACTCCGTAGAGATAGTTGATATCATCTATGACACCTTTACTGATTAATTTCTCAGCCCCCTTGCCTTTTTCTTCGGCTGGTTGAAAAATCCATTTCAATCGGATGTTCTTAGGTATTTCTATCTCTTTTAACTTAAGAAGAGTTCCAAACGCAATTGTCATATGGGCATCGTGACCACAAGAATGATTGGCTTGAAATTTACCGTCTACCTCTTGCCATAATGCATCTATATCAGCTCGGATACCAATGCAATAAGCCCCTTCCCCTACTTCAACTATTAAACCCGTACAATCATCAAATGTTTGTGCACGAAACCCCTCATTTTCGATAACCTTTTTTAAATGAGCAGTTGTTCGAACTTCTTGCCAACTAATTTCAGGGTTCATATGTAAATAGTGAAATAAATCATCAATCTTATTTTTATTTGATATCAACACATCTTTCACTTGCTCCACCTCATAGATCTTCTTATATACTTACCTTATCGTATGCTAGGGGTATTTTTAAAGTGTTTTTTTAAATAAAAGCTATATAATTTATCATGGTTGATTTTAGAACATAGTAACGATATATCCCTCCTATTAAAAAAAATCAAAAATAAAAGAACCCTGCTTTCACAGGGTTCCTTCATTCTACAATGCTTCTAATAGTTTCAACGATTCACGATTAAATGCTGGAATATCATCTGGATTGCGACTCGTTACTAGTTGATTTTGACAAACGACAACCTCTTTATCGGCAACATTCGCACCCGCATATTTCATATCTTGTTGAATGGATTTATAGCCAGTCGCATCACGACCTTCTAATGCTTTCGCTGTAATGAGTAATTGCGGTCCATGACAAATCGCAAATACAGGTTTCTTTGCATCCATAAATGCTTTTGTGAATTTAACAAAACGATCATCAGCACGTAACTGATCTGGTGAGAATCCACCCGGTAAAAATAAAGCATCAAAGTCATTCGGACTTACATCATCTATACCGTAAT
>JBFELW010000305.1:0-3675 GCA_041551995.1 Paenisporosarcina sp. | reverse complement strand
ATCGAAGATGCCTATAATGATTCAAGGTTTAATGTTGCAATCGACCAATCAACTGGATATCTTACAAAGTCGGTGTTATGTATTCCTTTTCGAAATTCAGAGGGAGAAGTAATTGGAGCCTTTCAAGCGATTAATAAAATGACTTCCACTGGCTCGTTCTCAAAGAAAGATAGTGAGGTACTTACTTTAGCAGCCTCTTATTCAGGGAAATCCTTAGAATCTTCCATTTTACAAAATGAGATAATAGAGACTCAAAAAGAAATGATTGAGACAATGGGAGAAATCGGTGAAAGTAGATCGCAAGAAACAGGCAATCATGTTAAGCGGGTGGCAAGATATTCGTATATCTTAGCAAAACTCGCTGGGCTTCCCAATCAACAAGCTGAGTTACTTAAACTTGCTTCCCCTATGCATGATATAGGTAAAGTTGCCATTCCAGACCAGATTTTATTAAAGCCTGGGAAGTTGACCGAAGAAGAATTCGAAACAATGAAACAGCATACCTCTATTGGATATCATGTGTTTAAGCATTCACAACGTGAACTATTACGTACAGCAGCTATTATCGCACACGAACACCATGAGAAATGGGATGGAACAGGTTATCCCAATCGGATAGCAGGAAATGAGATACATATATTTGGTCGTATCACGGCAATTGCTGATGTTTTTGATGCTCTCGGCAGTGACCGTGTTTATAAAAAGGCATGGCCATTGCAACGTATTATCGATCATTTAACCGAGCAACGTGGCTTACATTTTGACCCCGTTCTCCTCGACTTGTTTTTGCAAAACATAGATGATTTTATTCAAATTCGAAATGAATTCTCGGATCCCAAATAGATTGAATCGTTCGTAATAGAAAGAAAGTATACTTGGAGGACTACGCATGATCATTTTGTATTGGATAATAAGTTATTTAATTGGAAACCTAATGACGGCGTGGTGGGTAGGAAAGAGAAACGGTGTTGATTTACGAAAGTTTCGTAGTGGAAATTTAGGTGCTAGGAATGCAGGTTCTGTCATTGGTAAATCTGCCTTTTTCTTGACTTTTTTGGGTGATGCAAGTAAGGGGGCCCTTGTTATTTTAGTAGGAGTTCAGTTGGAATTTGCAGATTGGATTGTGGCTTTTGGCGGATTACTCGTGATTTTAGGTCATCTATATCCCTTTTGGTTAAAAGGAAAAGGTGGGAAAGGAATTGCCACGTTTATAGGTGTAGGTTTATCCTTTAATCCTGTGCTATTCAGTGCATTTGTTATTGGATTTGCAGTCTTGCTACCTTTACTTAAAAGTGCAACCCTAAGCATGTTTTTTGGTTATGTTACGTATATTTTATGGATTGTTATAATAAATGAATTCATGAATGCCTGGCCCATTACAGTTGCAGTTATTTTTGTTTTAGTTCGAAATCGATTTGACTTCCATCAATCTTTAATTAAGAGAAAACTTAAACGAATAGTATAATTTGAATAGCTTTTACCACTGTTAACCCATGTATTCCCTTGAAATATTACTTTTCATGTTATAATAATTTAATAATTATAAAAATTAATAGAATAGGGTGTTTATTTATGTCTAAAAAACCAATTGCTTGGATTGTCGACAGTACTGCTTATGTTAGTCCAATTCTAGAGAATCATCCAGATGTTTTTGTTGTTCCATTAAATATTCATTTTGGTCAAGAACAGTATTCAGATGATGGAATCGCCTTACCCACAACAGAACTTTATGATCGCATTCGTAATGCGGAAGAGTTTCCTAAAACTTCTCAACCTGCTGCTGGGGAGTTTGCAAAGCTGTACGAAAAAATTAGTGAAAACTATGAAGCTATTCTAGCCGTTCACGTTTCTGAAAAGTTAAGTGGCACGATTGGTTCTTCAAAATCAGGTGCAGAAATTGCTGAAGTTAAAATGGAATGCGTTGACTCTCTTGCCCTCTCTTCTGGACTTACAAAACTCGTAGAACGGGGTATCCTCTTGCAAGAACGTGGGATGAGTTTAGAGGAAATTGCCACTCAGTTGCGTAGTGAAGTGAAAAACTTACGTAACTATATACTGATTGGGAATTTAAATCAATTGTATAAGGGCGGACGGATGAGTGGTGCGCAATTTTACTTAGGAAGCCTTCTTCAAATCAAGCCAATCGTTCATTTAAATGAAACGGGCGAATTAAAAGCATTAGACAAAGTGCGTTCTCACAAGAAAGCAGTTGCCTATTTAGTGAATAAAGTTGTGGAATCGTATGAAAAAGATGGTGTACGATCAATTGACTTAATGCAAGGAAATGTTCCCGAGCAAGCTGAAGAGATAAAATCTCTAATTCTAGCTCAAGTCCCTGATTTAGAAGTACGTGTTGGAGAAGTTAGTTCGGTTCTTGCTGTACATGCAGGTGAAGGAACAATTGCTGCGTTGTGGCATGTTCCCGCAGAGTAACCTGGCGTAATATAAAAAGGGTGTTCCATTGTCATTATAAAATGACACTTGGAACATCCTTTTTTCAGTTCGTATTTAGGTGAATGAATCTAGTATGTGAAAAAATATATATCTTGTTTGACTTGTATAAGCCATGGAATTTGTGTAGCGCCAATCCCGACTAATACTATTATTTGTGTGTGCATTTACAAGTGGTTCATTGCCATTGAATCCAGTTACGATTGTTGAATGGTCAAATCGGCCATCCCCTTCAAAATCATAGCAAATGACGTCACCTAGTTGAAGTTCACTAGCTGTTTGCACTTTCCTTGCACGCAGTCCCTTGGTAGATGAGTCTAGATACCATCGAAGGGAATGAGACGTGCTCCAGCTAAAGCTCCAAGTCCCCCCTTGTATCCACCACCCTTTCTCACGATTTGGGTAGCCTCTCATTGGTGCACCGCCTGCAAATAAACATTGTGAAACATAATTGGTACAATCGACGTCAAATTTAGGGTATGCCGGATTATACGAATTCCACCACTTATTCGCATACTGAACAGCAGCTTCACGGTTATACAGGTTGAATCCCTCCTTGAGAGAGCGTATGTGCCTTAAAGAGGAATTAGAATATGGAGTGATGGAAAATGAGAAGAACGGTGTTTGGCGTTTTGATGTCCATGATTATAGGTGGGGTTTTGTTTATAGGGGCATTCCATGACCCCATCGCATTTGTATTTACTATTTATGCTCTACCCATCATTATTTTTTATGGGATTCCTGTTGCTCGGATTGCTCACAAATTAACCGATGCAAAACAGTGGTCTTCGACAAAGAGATTGTTTGTATATCTTGTTATGGGTGGCTGGTTACCTGCTGTCTATTTCACTACTATTTATTTAACCCAAGACGTTTATTATAACGTATTTGCGGCAGATGTAGGATTCATTGTCACTGCCATGGTGTTTGCCTTTGGTTTCTGGCTCGGAGAAGAACTTTTTGAACGAACGAAATTAAAAGAATGGTCTGCCCCAAATTTATCGAGCACCTAAAAAATGCTTTTCCTTCGTATTGATTTACATCCCCTAAACAATTCTGCTTTCGAAATCATTTATATTATAAAAGTTATCACTTCATCTATAGCAAGAAAAACTCCAATCCATTCATTATTTACTTGTATAGCAATTAAAATGAACGTCTGCTTACCATGCTACCGAACACAAATAATCATGCAATTCCCCATCTCCTACTCTAGTCCTTTAT
>JBFELW010000304.1:0-3675 GCA_041551995.1 Paenisporosarcina sp. | reverse complement strand
TGCTGACACCATTAATACATTCATATCTAATGATCTACTTTTTATGGCGTAAAAAGCACTTCTTGCAGGCTTGTATCCTCCTATCAGAATAGAAGATGCATAGAGGGAATTCACCATGATTGACGGGCCATAGACCAGAGAACCTAAAAAGCCAAGAAATAAAAGAATACCTGAAATCGTGGTCACACTAATTTTTTTACTAGGTGTTTCGACAGATTTTCTCTTGTTTGATGCAAGAGAGGCGTTAAATCCAGCACGTTCTACTTCTTTCATAATTTGCTGTTCGTTTATTGTATGAACGATTTGCATTTTCCCAGTAGAGAAGTTGACTCGCACATCTTCTACGTTGGGGTTTCTAGAGAGATGTTTTTCTACTGTTGCTGCACAGGCCGCACAGTCCATACCTCCGATTAAATAAGTTTGAGCATTCTTTTTAGAATCAAGTGATTGTGCCTCAAAACCAAGTTTTTTGACATGTTTTCGAATTTGTTCTGACATAGAAGAATCACTTAAACCGACAGTCATTTTTCCTGCACTATAATTTACTTGAACAGTTTCAATCCCATCTAGTTTTTTAAGACTCTTTTCAATTGTTGCCGCACAGGATGGACAATCCATTCCTTTTATCTGATAATCAAGGCGTTCTAAGGATGATTCAGCTTTTTTAGTAGCTTGGTTATCATTGTCTTGACTATCGTCAGGAGCACAACATGTAGAAGCAAGTGTCTCTTCCTTTGAACCACTTTGACTTGAGGAACAACATTCTTTATTCGTGTCAGATGTTTCATTATTCATATCTAATTTCTCCCTTCATACGTGGCGGGGGTTCTATTAACTGGCTTTAATTTAGATGAAATATTTTAAGAAGCTCTATACCTACTTACATTATCACATTCATTTGAATGTTTATTTATACTATATGCCGTCCATACAAAAATGTCCATTACTATCATGATTTATGTATCCTGATCTCTCCATTTGAATTCAGGTTTATTTTTAATAAAACAGCTTTGTTATACAATAAAAAAATCCCCAGCAGATTTTACTTGCTAGGGGTTCTTCGTGATACATATAACACAAACCTATTCCATACTAATAATGACTCTAATCTTCCGAAGTAAGAATAAACCGAACTTCACCCATAACCAACTATAGAAAAGTGAAAACGCAGAAATAATAAGTAAAGTCATCATATTAAATGAAGAAGTAACTGCGGGACCTAAAACAGGGAAGCTGATTCCATATAAGGGAATGCAAATACCTATAAATAAGAGAAAACCATTTACAACCATTATTCCAAAAAAATTGTTTAAAGCAATGAATGTCAATCCAAGGCCTAGTCCAAGCAAGCCAGTTGTAAAAGGGAAAATGAGTAACTCACTTGGCTGAATGACCATTAATAAACAAATGGTTAAGGAGTAAATTAAAGTACCTGAACGGAAAGAAATCAGTGAACCTAATAATATGGGGGCGGTGGCTAGGGGGCTTATGGCATAACCGATACCAGGTAATAGTCCTCCAGCAGATTGTAAGATAGCTCCAAGTGAGGCCATTAACGCTGTAAACACTAACCTCTTTGTAATGGACCAGCTTTGGAAAACCTGGTGAATGTCCTTTGGGTATGAAGGGATTGATTGATTCAAAAACAAAGTATCTCCCCTTTTCGTGCTAACTTCTTCATCAGTCCTTAATGCACAATAAATTTTAATCATATTTTACATACTATAGAAAGAGACAGTAAACAGTTCCAAAACGCCCAACTGTTGAATAGATTGGTATAGGAAGTGCAGAGAGGGGAAAGTATGACTAATTCCAAAGAAAGAGATATGAAATCATCACGAAAGCTGGATCCGAGTGATATCTTGTTACCAGAAGGGTATAAGATTGATATTTATGAGAAGGGTCTCACCACACCCATCAATATTACCTTTACAAAACAAGGAGAAATGCTAATCGCCGATTCTGGTGTAACGGATGGAAATGGTAAGGTGTTAAAGCAAACGAATCAAGGCTTTTCAGTAATAGCGGATGGATTTAACCCTCCTCTTACAGGGATTACTGAGTACCAAGGGAATATTTATGTTGCACATCGCGGTTACATCACAATCATTCAACCAGATGGCACGAAAAAAGATATTGTAGAGCGACTGCCAAGTATGGGTGACCATCATAATAATCGGGTAGTATTTGGACCAGATAATAAAATGTATTTTGGTCAGGGAACAGCGACAAATAGTGGAGTTGTAGGAAAGGATAACAGTTGGGTAAAAGAACATCCCTTCTTTCATGAGTATCCTGGCTCAAGGATTACATTAGTTGGCAAGGACTTTCAAACGTCAGGGTTTTTAGATGATGTTCAAAACCGAGAAGTGACAACAGGTGCTTACGTCCCTTTTGGAGTTTCAACCTATCCAGGAAAAACAGTGGATGGAATTATTCGTGCTGGTGGAAGCATATTACGCGCAAATCCAGATGGCTCGAACTTAGAGTTAGTTGCGTGGGGACTTCGTAATCCGTTTAGGTTACGGTTCGATCGCTTTAACCGTTTGTTTGCGAGCAATCATGGGATGGATGTACGAGGGAGTCGGCCAGTTTCCAACTCACCTGATGAATTTCAATGGATTCGACCTGGTGTATGGTATGGATTTCCGGACTTTACTGGTGGGATGCCAGTGACTATGCCGCAGTTTAAACCGGAAGGGAAACCTCAACCATCCTTCTTGTTAGCCGAACATCCGATGCAGCCACCTCTACCTGTAACCAACTTTGCGCCACACTCCGCTGTAATGGGATTTAGTTTTAATGAAGATGCTTCTTTTGCTCCAATCGGTGATGTGTTTATTGCCGAGTTTGGACCCATGCACCAAAGGAATATAGGGGAAGAAACACCACGCCGTATTGGTCATCGCGTTTCTCGTATCGACATGCAAACAGGAGAATCACATGCATTTGCAGTAAACAAAACAGGACAGCCAGCTTCCGAGACAAATGGAGGTGGATTTGAACGTCCAATCGATGCAGTTTTTGGTCATAATGGCGAACTGTATATTGCAGATTTCGGACTATTTCCAGGTCCTGAAGCCCCTGGGTCAGGCGTTATTTGGAAAATAACAAAGAACTAAACGTTCCGCAATGAAATAAAAAAAGCTACCTCCTCCCAAAGAGATTGGGTATGAGGTAGCTTTTATAGGTTGAAGAGTAATCGGTTATTGCTCTTTTAAATTTTTCTTAATATATTGAACAATTTTACATAATTCATTAGCTTGTGGTCGACCAAATGGACTGGTTTGCTTTTAACCTATTTCCGCAGATATAAAAGTGAGCTAGCTAATAATCTTGTTTCGAGACTTTTGTGAATTGGAGTATTCTTCGCCCTATAGTTTTTCCAATCACTCATTGATTCTAGAAAACGTTCACTTTGTCATCTTACTTTAATCTTTAGCCCTAACACGACTAAACATAGTACATATTATACGATGAGGTACAGGGAAGGAGGTGGATTTAATGACTGCATATACGGGAGGATACGGTGGAGATTTTGCCTTAATCGTAGTACTTTTCATTCTCTTGATTATCATTGGTGCATCATACGCAGGCGGCTTTGGTGGAGCTGCTTATTAATTATAGAAGAGAATGGAAAAAATAAGTCTCTTTAGTTTAGTTTGCGATTTTAAC
>JBFELW010000303.1:0-3711 GCA_041551995.1 Paenisporosarcina sp. | reverse complement strand
CGGTTTCTATCCACATCCCTGCGCAAGTATTAACTTACAGGTTCGAAGGGTCTGAACATCATATGTTCACTCTCAGCCTTTAACAGCACCCCTTGTGGGTCGTAATACATCTTATTTAGTATTGTACGTGTTAATTGTACATAAATAGGGAAAGAGAAGCAAGAGCATTATTTTATTCTAAGAATTCAAGATCAAGCAAGGAAGTTAAACTAAATCTAAGGAGAGTGAATAAATAATGATTGAATTACTTAAAAATTTAGTAGCAATCAAAAGTGATACCGAAGAAGGAGCAAATGAAGCTCTTCAATATTGTTCTGACTGGTTAACAAAACACGACATTGATCATCAAGTGATAGAAAATAAAGGACGACTAATGATTCATGCTGAGGTTGGACAAGGCCAAACCACCATTGTGTGGAATGGTCATGTAGATGTAGTCCCTGCAAAAAAAGAACAGTTTGTTCCCGTAGTCGACGGTGATCGTCTATACGGTCGTGGAACTGCCGATATGAAGGCTGGTGTTGCGGCTATGATGGAAGCGTTTAAGCGTATCTCACTTACACCTGATGCACTCACGCATCGAGTTGTCCTTCATATTGTTACAGATGAAGAAGTTGGAGGACGAAAAACATCTGGCCATTTAGTGGAACAAGGATTCACAGGTGACTTTGTTATTTGTGGAGAACCGACGCATCTGAAGGTAAGTGTTCAATCAAAGGGGATTCTTCAAGTTAATATCACGTTCCAAGGAAAAGCGGCACACGGTTCACGTCCTTGGGAAGGAAACAATGCCATTGAATTAGCCTACGAATTTCATAAACAAATGCAGGAACTTCCTTTCACAACCGCTAGTAATAAATATTTTGAGCACCCTTCTATTAACTTGGCTAAAATTCAAGCAGGTGACCGATATAATATGGTGCCAGACACTTGTGAAGTGGGGTATGACATTCGCTATGTTCCAGGGCAAAAGTGGGAAGATATATTGGAGCAAATGACAGATTTAGCTCTTTCAATAAATAAAGATAGCACGATAAAAGTAAGAGGCAAAACGTCTCCAATAACAACGCCTGAAGATGAACATTATGTTAAAACCTTAGCTCTTACGGTAGAGAAAATTACTCAAAAAGAACCGATACTGTTTGGTCAACATGGTACTGCTGATACACGTTATTATGCAAAAACAGGTGCCTGCGCAATCGAATTTGGTCCTGCAGGAGACGATTGGCATGGACCAAATGAATATGTTGTACTATCTTCCGTGGTTGATTATGCAGATATTTTAACAAAGCATGTATTGACATGAAACTTATGCCTCCTATATACGTATAATTAATAACTAGATTTAATAGGAGGGTTTTATTAGTTGGATAATAATAGAATTTTATCAGCGCTATGTTATTTTAGTATTTTATTTGCTCCCTTTTTACTTCCCATCATTGTGTATTTTATTACATCGGATTTAGAAGTAAAGCATCATGCAAAACGTTCATTATTGTCTCACTTATTGCCAATCGGGCTCCTAGTCATTGCAATTTTCTTTATGGTTATTGGTGCTTTTACGGCTCCATCCATGACTTATGACGGCTCAACTGCTGGCTTTGGTGTCATGTCAGCACTGCCTATTCTATTTATGATCTTATATATGATTGTATCCCTAGTGATTTTGATATGGAATATTATTCAAGGTGTTAAGATCATGCAAAAGGTTTGATATAGGTACTTTTCGGGAATTTACTAACTAGAGATTATAGGACAGGAGCGATTATTATGAGAATAGGTAGCTTAATTAAAACAGCGATTAAATTTGCCCCTATCGTTATACCCGTTGTAAAGAAAGTCATGAAAAAGAAAAACAGTTCAAAAAATACAGCTAGTACAAGTAAATAAGAGAAAATTCCTTGACACTATATGTGAGTCAAGAGTCACTTTAACCATATAAAAAAGCTGGAACTCTTAGTTTTGAGTTCCAGCTTTTTTATATGGTTGGCCGCAGTTCAGTTAAGGCAAGCATATTTCCTTTTAATTTAGTAGATGGTAAAATAGCCGATTCATCATTCGTTTTAGTTTCATTATCTCTTCTGCTCATTATTTTTTCAAAAGTTAGAGGGTTTCCAACTGGCACTTCATTTGCAGTGACCTGAAAGCTTCCATCTGAATATACATCAAAAAAGCTATTTGCCATTGTACGATATCCTTCAGCGTTTGGATGCACATCAGTAGGGTTTGGTATCTTATCTTTCGCTGACTGGCCAAATGCTTGATCAACTGGAACATAGTATACACCGGATTCTTTTGCTACATTAGCTAATATCTTATTTAACTTATCTACTTGCTTAGTCGCTCCAACTTTTTGAGATTCACGTACATGTGGATATGCAAAATAATACCCCATCACAAAGATTTCAGCATTAGGAGCTACTTTCTTCAATTCTGCTAATAAAATCGTCATATTTTTCCTTGCCTTATTTAATGAATAATCAGCAGGAATTTGTTGAAAAGATATTGAACCAGATTTGGCATCGACTTGAATTAGACGTAACAAATCATTTGCCCCAGCGGAAATTGTAATGACATTTGCATTTGCTAAGAGTGGTTTTGCTTCCTCAGATTGCACACGTTCTATTACATCTTGTGTAGTAAAACCAGGAAAAGACAAATCTTTCGAGTAAAAAGCAAGTGATTGATTTCTTGAAATTTCTTGCGCAATAAAGTCACTATAACCAAAATCGATCTCCCGGTTTGGCGTTTGTCCCGCTGCCAAAGAATCACCTAGGGCTATGTACGAAACAGGTCCCCTTACCAGCGCACTTGCCTGAACTGGTAATAGCAGTAGAATAATTGACATGCTTATACCCAGTATAAATTTCTTATGCATCTTTACACCTCATTGTAGATGTTATTCAAGAAGTTGAGCGATATATACCTTATTCTGCCCAATTTCCTTTACGGAAGATAGGTTCTCGCGATCCATCCGCTAGTTCTCCATCGATGTCCATATCTGCACTTCCAATCATGAAATCTTCATGAGTCATCGAGGTATTTAACCCTAGTGCCTGTAATTGTGCTTCTTCTAAGTCACGAGCTCCCTCGTAACAAGTTGGATAGGCTTCTCCAATGGCCAAATGGTTTGAGGCATTTTCATCGAACAATGTATTATAAAATAAAATTCCCGATGCAGAGATCGGTGATTCATGTGGTACTAAAGCAATTTCACCTAAGTATGCTGAACCTTCATCATGTTGTATAAGTGCTTGCAATAAATCATTTCCTACCTCAGCATGCGCCTTAACAATCTTCCCGTTTTCAAATGATAAGGAGAACTTATCAATTACATTTCCTTGATAGATAAATGGTTTAGTATTACGTACATAACCATTTACACTTAGTTTTAGCGGGGCAGTATACACTTCTTCAGTTGGCATGTTAGCAATAAATGCTGTTTGATTCGGCGTTCTACTTGCTCCAGATATCCACAGATGTTTTTCTGGCAATTCAACTGACAAGTCAGTACCTGGTGCTGTATAGTGAATTTTTTTATAACGCTTTTCATTTAATAAAGAAGCCCGTTTTTCAAGATTTCGAATATGCTCTTTCCACTCTGCTACAGCTGTTCCTTTTCCAATGCGGACGGTCGTAAAAATGGTTTCCCATAGCGCAGTAAGTTGCTCTTCTTCTGGCAAGTCTGGAAACACCTTTTTCGCCCACTTT
>JBFELW010000302.1:0-3722 GCA_041551995.1 Paenisporosarcina sp. | reverse complement strand
CACTATCCCTACCAATTATTGTACAAGTTCAAACCTTAAAATGAAAGAAAAGCCCTTCCCTGGGAAGGAAAAGGCTATTCTATGTCTAGATTAATCGTCAGCCCGGTTTTATCAGGCGCACTTACGAAAGCAGGCAAACCAAATTGGTCTGTCTAGCTTCAATGTCAAGCTCGCACCACCGCTTCAGAAACTCTTTCAGCGACAGTGTAAGGCTAAAGTGGAGATTTGCACATTTCTTTTTATGCGTATGAGTGTAACCCAGCAATAATTAGGTTCACGGCAATTAAGTTAAACATGATAATGATAAATCCAATTACAGCTAACCAGGCTGATTTTTCACCATGCCATCCTCGAGATAAACGTAGATGTAAGAATGCAGCATAGAATAACCATGTAATTAGAGCCCATACTTCCTTAGGATCCCAGCCCCAGAATCTAGACCAGGCTTCTTGAGCCCAAATCATAGCAAAGATGAGAGCGCCTAAAGTAAATACAGGGAATCCAATTAGAACAGCCCTATAACCTATTTCATCCATTAAACTTGAATTGGCTTTTTTCACTAAGGGTTGCAGTATAGATGAAATTGATTTCCGAGCAATAAGTCGTATCAATCCATAAAGAACCGATCCAAATAATAGTGCCCAAGTTACCGTTGATAACTTTTTAGCATTTACAATTGGTGGCATTTCTGCCAATGGCTCCATTGTATTTGGTGTAAGAGCTTCATATTGATTCATACCAAAAAGTGGTGGTGTTTCATATGTGACTTCTGATGGGTTTCCTTCTTTATCTACATATGAAAATGAAGCTTCATAGTCCATTAGAGAGAACGTTGAAGTTGAGGCAACGAATCCGAGTACTAAAACAAGAGTATACATGACCGCTTCCAACCAAAATCTTTGTTTCGTACGTTTCGTAATATCCACATGTTTTAGTAAATAGATAAGTCCAGCTACGGCACTGATTGCAAGTATCGATTCACCTAATGCTGCAGTTATCACGTGAACGTATAACCAGTAACTCTTTAAAGCAGGAATTAATGGGTTTAACTCACGCGGAAACATGCTAGCGAATGAGATGATGATGATGGCAATCGGTAGAGCAAAAAGACCGAGCATAGGTGTTTTATAAATAAAGTAAATTAAAATAAATGAACCAACTACCATCATTCCAAAAGCAGTTGTAAATTCAAATAGGTTACTAACTGGAGCATGTCCAGCTGCAATCCATCGTATAATAAAGTAACCAAGGTTTGAAATAAAACCTAATATAGTCACTATAATCCCAAGTTTACCCCATTTTAGTTCTGAAGCAGATGTTTCTGATTTAGTACCTTTTACAGCACCACCGAATAGTAGAGTAGCTACTAAATAACAAACAAATGCGAAAAATAATAAATTACTACTAATTGCTACGAGTGTCATGACGATTTCTCACCATCCTTTTTTTCCATGGTTTCTAAATCCTGCTGATCTTCATAAGCTGGCAATTGAGCAAATTCACTCACTTGATCTAATTCTTTTTTAATAGCAAACCAGTTTTTATTCGTATGAGCAGCTACAGCTAATTGACCATCTGATGTCTCATGTATCCAAATACGACGATGATTAAAGTAAGCTCCTTGAACAACGCCAATCATAAATATTAGACCACCTAGAGCTAAAATTCCTAAGGTTTCATCTTTACGAATCGTTAAACCAGATACATCACGAGTTTCTACATTTTGGAAAGCCAATTTATATTCATTTTCGCCTAAAGGTTCAATCGTTTGCTTTATGGCAACAAAGCTTGTCTCCCCTTCAGGAGTTTGAGGGGTTGTCATTTTCATCAAAAAGGCTGGATTTTTTGGAAGTGGTGATATTGTTTGAGGTTCACCATTTTCAAATCCTGAAAAATCCGGATAGTATCCAACTATTTCAACTGTTGACCCTTCGCCAACCTCATACTTCTTTTCTGGATTGATTAAATCAATGGTTAAATCTCCGAGTGATTCTTCTGTTTCTTTATTAATTAAATCAAACTGCATCAATTTCAATTCATCCAACCGAAAGTCCATTTGGTAGACTGCAAATCCATCAAACTTAAGAGGTTGATTGACTTGAATCGACTCCTCTTTCACTTGATTTAGATTTCTTGTATCTCCAGGAAGTGCATCGTCTGGCTTCTTGTATAATACGACATCTGTTTGGTAATTTGAGGCGATTGTGCCAACTCGCTCAATTGCTTCACCGAACACTTCATTCGACTGTTCTTTATCGTATGTCTCCAAAATGAATTCTTTGCTTTCTAAGTAATAACCTTGTGTTTCAGGAATTGCTAGTGTGTCTCCTTCACGTATCCACATGGTTTCATCTACATAAAAACCTGGAAGAGATCTTAGCATAACACCAAACAAGAAGATGATAAGACCCGCATGATTGATATAGGGACCCCATCTTGAAAATCGTCCTTTTTCAGCAAGCAAAGCCCCATTTTCAATTTTCACATTGTAACGTAGTTCTTTAAGCTTTTCCTCACTTTTTACAAGACTAGAATCCCCTAGCGAGTTTTTCCCTTTACCGAAAAGTCTCTGACGTTTCATAAAACTTTCGTGTCTACGTGTACGTTGCTTTTTCAATGATTTATATAGAGGAATTACTCGGTCAAGACTAGCCACAATAAGTGAAATACCCAGCATTCCAATTAATGTTTGAAACCACCATGATCCATATAAATCAGAGAGACCCAGTTTATAGTACAATTCTCCAAATGTTCCATATACCCGTTCGTAATAAGCAGCAATTTCTGTTTCAGTTGTAACAGGAACATATAAAACTTGTGGTAGTATCGTTCCAATCGCTGAAGCCACTAATATAAGAACTATAAGCCAAATTCCAACCTTTACACTCGAAAAGAAGTTCCAAACTTTATCAACTATTGTTTTGTTATATGTTTGTGAGCGTCTAGCAGAACCTTCATAACGCATATCTACTAGCTTTTGACTTGCAGCTTCTTTGGTGAGAGGTCTTCCACAGTTTTCACATAATATAGTGCCTTCTGGATTACTATGTCCACAAACACAAATAATATTGTCCATATCTTTGAGAACTCCTTATTCAGGTTTTATCTGCTCCATAAAAGAAGCAATATCCTGTTCTGTCATTTCTCCTGTTATAATTCGCTCAATTTCTCCATCCGGATTGATCAATAAAGTGGTAGGCAATGGACGAATATTATAAGCATGCAAAACACTTTTCGTTTTATCAATAACGATTGGGAAATTTAAACCATACTGGTCTGCAAAGTTTTGCACTTCTAAATTAGATTGAGCAATATTAACCGCAAGAATTTGAACACCCTTATGCTGGTATTCTTCATATTGCCTATCCATGGCTGGCATTTCTTTTACACAAGGTTTACACCAAGTTCCCCAGAAATTAAGAAAGACACCTTGTCCTTTGTAATCAGATAACCGGTGTTCTTTCCCCTCCAAGTCAACGAGGGCGAAATCAGGCGCCTGATCACCAATACCCAATACAGCTGTTCTCTCTTTTGTAGCATTCGTATATATCGTATACACAATAGCAACTACCAAGATGACTAAAATAACTGTTCTTATAATAAGCCTTTTCTGTTTCGTCTTAGCCAAATGCACGACCTCCTACATGACGAAATAATCTATTTTATTATAACAAAGAAATAAGGGTTCTTCGGACAGACATTTGAAGTGTTTGTGAACGTTT
>JBFELW010000301.1:0-3724 GCA_041551995.1 Paenisporosarcina sp. | reverse complement strand
TTTTCGAAACTTGTCAGTTCTGCTTGGTTAATTAATGCGTCAGAAGTTGTAGTTTCCTCTGAGCATGCGGTGAGTGTAAATAACATAAGAAATAGTCCGAGTGTTAAATACTTCAATTGCAACCCTCCGTTTTATTAATACATTACAATGACTTTTCTCTGAGAATCCTGTTTTCTTCCTCTAACTGCTTGACTCTATTTTCTAAGTCATTTGTAGGTCGTGATTTTTTATTAATCGAAACGACTAATAGAAAAATTCCAGTGAAGACTACTGCTATGATTATAAAAAGAATAATGAAAGATATTAACCCCATGAATGATGTCATTTATTTCTCCTCCTTTGTTACTATCATATCGTACCTTTTATCAATTACCCACTAAAATTTAACATCTTGCAGGATTAATCAAGGTCTTTACAGAAGAGAGATAGGATGAAAATTATTCTGTTTAAAGGAGACGTTCATGTATCAGTTAAAGAATGGGTTTATTTTAGATATCAACAGTGGACAGTTTCAGAAAGGAAATATCCTGATTGACAAAGATAAGATCCTTTTGATAAATGAAGACCCCCAAATACATAAAGATTCAATTGAAGAGATTGATGTATCAGGAAAGTATATTATTCCAGGTTTAATGGATATGCATGTACATATTAAGCACAATTTTGCCCCTTTATTTACAGCTGCGGGCGTAACCACTGTCAGAAATACGGCGGGGAATGTCACGGAATTAGCGTCCTTACGTGAAGCACCTATTGATGCGGCAACTCCACGCGTTGTTTCAGCGGATCGTCTGATTGATGGCCCACCTGGATTATGGGGGGATACAAGTCCGTGGAACATTAATGTCAATTCGGTGGAAGAAGCAAGGAATGAAGTCAAAAGACAGGTTGAGGCAGGCGCAGATTTAATTAAAGTGTATGGTTGGTTGTCTGAAGATAATATGAGAGCTGTTGTTTCTGAAGCAAAAGTGAATGATTTGGAAGTGAGCTGTGACTTAATTTATTCCACAAAAGTCAGTGCGATTGATGCTGCTAAAATGGGCATTAAGTGGAATGAACACGCGTCTGGAATTATTCAATTACTATTCCCAGAGTGGACCATGCAAGCAGAGGAAGCGATTTGGAGTGAGATTGATTGGGAGAAAGATTATAGTGAAGAATTGAAGCCTATTTGCCAGGAGTTAATTAATAATAGTGTCATTATATGTCCGACCTTGACACTGTATGATCAGTTCTATCGCACGCCAAATATATGGAAGCCAACTTTAGATTTACCAAAGCCACTCATGCACCCTAAAGGTTTAGTAGAGCAATGGACACGATTAGCGCATTATTCGGATGCACTGAATAAACAGGGGAAACCAATTCATATTATTAAACAGATTGTGAAAATGTATCATGACCTGGGTGGAGAAGTGGTGGCCGGTACCGATACGCCAGCAGGAGTATGGACATTACCAGGACTCGCCTTACATCGAGAACTTCAGCTTTTAGTTGAAGCGGGGCTTAGCCAGTTAGAGGCACTCCAATGTGCAACAGTTAGGGCAGCAACGTCACTAGGATTTAAGAATCTTGGGGAAATAAAACAGGGATTTACAGCAGATTTGCTGGTATTAGATCAGAATCCCTTAGATGATATTGAACATACATTGTCCATCAATCGAATCATTAAAGGTGGAATAGTATATGAGCAACACGAAATTCTAAATTCAATTCCAAGTGATGAAGAAGTTCAGTCCCTAATGGAACAGTTTTTAAATGAGTTTCAAGATGGGGAATTTAAAGAGATGTTAAGTAGGTAAGAATTTTAATAGCTGAGGAGTGAATATAGTGGATTATATTATTTTCGTGTATTTTGTAGTAATGATGATTTTCGCCATTCAAAAGAAAGTGAAATTTTCAACGGCCTTGTTACCTCTATTACTATTCTCAATTGTAGCGAATGTGGCTTTAGCACAGAACTACACGCAAAGTTTAATTCCTGAAGCTAATGACGGAATGGGGATCTCCAATCTTTTGGCTTATTTCTTAATTGGTGATGATAGATGGTCCCACGAGTTATTCCGTTCCGCCTATAATCTTTCAACAACGATAACGATACTGTTTTTGATTGCATACTCAATTATTCTAGTTTTAGAAAATGTATATAAGAGAAAAGAAGGCATTGTGAAATAATAGGTTCGTAACAGTGTTAATAAAGAAAACTAGCAAGACGATACTTGTAATAAACAAGTTTTATCTGTGGAGGACATACATAATGAAGTTAAGAGGGTAGTTCTATTTTGGTAAGTCAAGAGCGGCCGAAATTGTATCTTCGGCCGCCACTTTCTATTTAAGGTACTTTCTCTTCTTTATTACACCAAGAAAGAATCATTAAGGGGAATGAGTTCATGGGGAATGTGAGTATTGTTGAACAAATCGTAAATCTAGTAGGTTTGTTGGTCATTGTATTTTTTGCGTATCGAATTTATCAAAAACTGTCAGAGAAGCCGAAGATGTGGAAAGTTCTTATTGTTACGTGGGTAGGTTTATTTGCGTTTACCTTTAATTGGCCTATGTTTGGCACCATGGTAAAGATTCCGATTTTACCACTCGGTGTATGGATTTTGTATGCGATTTTCAGAAAAAAGGAAGAGCAATGGCAGGTTTATCGTCGCTTTGCATGGTTAGGTTTTTTTGCGAATTTTATCTTACTTATTACCACATTAGTTGCTGTACCTATTCATCAAATGATGTATCCAGAGAATGAACCGGCAAGTTATATTTCAACTATTCATGATGCTTCTATCATACAGATTCATCCCTCGGCTGAAAAGAGCAGTCTTAATAAAGACATACTTGCTAAAGAGCTTGGCCGCTTAAAAGAAGAACCTGTTAGAAGTTATGATTGGTATTATGAAATTGACCAGTATAATCAAGATAAAGAGGTAATTGAACGGTTTCCTTATCAACTCGTCGGTTTTAAACCGAAGTGGGGAAGTGGCCTAAACACGATTGTGTATATTGAAAAGGATGGAAAAGGGCTATTACTATCGACTGCAACGAAACAACTGTATTTCCGTTCTGAACACTCGTTGATTAAGGAGGGAAATTAAGATGACAAAGAAAAAGTGGAGGATAGTTGTTGGTGTGAGTATACTTCTTCTTTCGGTAGTTTTAGTTTATTGGTTTTATTTATCAAAACCTGCTGCTTTTCCCGGAAATGATCGATTAGTTCAAGATATAAATTCACTCTTTCCTGAAGCTGAAGCAGACGTTATTCAAGAAACCATTATGTTAGATGAGCACCATGCGTATGTTCCTTTCATTTCTGAAAATGGTAGGTACGGAATGAGTTTTTGGTCGTGGAAAAAACATAAGTGGAATGTTTCAACTATTGATACATCGGGAGGACCAAGTATTTGGAAAGTTAATGAAAGGGACCCGTCAACCTATCATTTTGTTTGGAACGGTCGTTCAGAAAATCAAATTAAGTCGATGAATTTTTATTTTCTAATAAAGAGGAATTTTCGAGTTTCAGATGGAATTGAGGAATATACTCCAGGCGTTCAAATGAAGAAAGAATTGAAAGGCTTAGAAATCTCTCATGGTATTGTTAAAATACCAGAGGAATGGGTATCGGTGTTGAATTCGTATTCAGAGTTAGAATCAGCTAAGCAACCGTCCATGTTCGACACTATGTTTCCTGAATCTTCATTATTTTTTGCTTGGAATGCCTATGATG
>JBFELW010000300.1:0-3738 GCA_041551995.1 Paenisporosarcina sp. | reverse complement strand
TCGATTATGCCATCACTTGCTTTGGCAACAATGCGTAGAGGTTCTTTCACTTTATTAACGCCTTGATGATGGAAAGAGTTCACCTTAAATTCGCTTTCCTGTAGCATCTCATACATGCGACTGTCTTCTTCCACTTTAACATGATGAGATCGATGTGTACGTTTGGCAATTTGCTTATGCAAGATACTCTTTTCTTCTCGTTGTGTGTGAATCGATTGGTAGAGGGAACCTCCCATTACAACGTTTAACATGTGTAATCCTCTACAAACGCCGATATAAGGTTTATCTAGTTCGAGCATTTTTCTCACTAATTTAAATTCCATACTATCCATATCTGGTGAGACTTTCCCCAAAATGACATCTGGTTCTTCGCCGTAGTATCCAGGGTCAATATCTTCTCCTCCGGTTAAGAATAAAGCATCTATTTGATCACATAACGGACCTATATGTTCGTCATTCACTAGTGGTATTAATAAGGGAATTCCTCCTGCTTGAATAACGGCTTTAGCGTAGACAGGGCGCAAGAAATGATTGCCATCGTCTGTGATTTCTGCAGTGATTCCTACGATTGGTTTCATGTATATTCTCCGTTCTTTATTTTAATAGAACCTAATTGATAATATACCCTTAAGTCGTTTAATGAAACTACCTCATATTCCCTTTCTTGTAAAATGTATTGATCACAATCATTTTGTCTTTTATTAAATTCGCATGAGAAGTCTGGTTATAACATGTCAATATAACTTGGTTATGACAAAGAAAAAAGCCCTTCGATTACAAACGAAAGGCTTTCTGATTGCGTTTTGCTAACCATAACTCGATTTCTTCAATAGGCAACGGTTTTGAATAATAATAACCTTGAATCATGTCACAACCAATTTCACGCACTAAATTTAGCTGTTCATCTGTTTCTACACCTTCTGTAACCACACGTAAGTTTAAGTATCTTGCTAAATCAACAATCGTTTTGACTATACCTAAGCTTTTCGGGTTATTGGAAATTTCACATATAAAGGCGCGGTCAATCTTAATCTCTTTTATTGGAAAGTGCTGAAGGTAAACGAATGCAGAAAATCCAGTTCCAAAATCGTCAATACTGACACCAAAGCCTAATTGACTTAATTCTTTAATTCGATTTTGTACAGCTACATAATCTCCCATAGCCACGTTTTCAGTAATTTCTATGACTAATTTTTCTGCACTAATGTTATATTCATTTAAACAGGCCTTTAACATGTTAACGAGCCGCTCATGTAAAAAGTGACGAGGGGAAATATTTATTGACAATGTAAAATGATTATTCCCTTGATTTTTCCACGTTTGCAGTTGTTCAAATGCACTTCGAATGACCCATTCTCCAATTGGCAAAATCAAACCTGTAGATTCCGCTAGAGAAATAAATTCAACCGGTGGAACAAGTCCTCTTTCAGGATGATTCCAACGAATAAGTGCTTCAAACCCTTCCACCTGATCTGTGCTGCAATTGATTTGTGGCTGATAGTACAAAGTGAATTCCCCTAAGTCCAATCCTTTTCGTAAATTCATCTCTACTTGTAAATCAGATTTACTTACTTCTATCATATCTGGGGAATATTCTGCGGTCACTCCACGAGATAAGAATTTACGCCCATCATTTAGCGCAATTTGAGCACGCTGTAAACACAATTTCGCAGAGTTCCCATGCTGTGGATACGTACTAATGCCGTAGCTATATGTGATATAAACTTCCTGTCCTTCAATCATCATAGGCTTCTTCAATTCAAGCAATCCTTGTTGGAACGTACCATTTTTATGTTTATTAAAGACTAACGCAAAATGATCAAATCCAATTCTAGCTACAATGCATGGCTCTGGAAAATGTTCGCGTAAGCGATTGGCAGTCAGTTTTAATACCTCTTCCCCACCCTCCATTCCTAAGACATCTTGGATTTGAGTGAACTGGTCAAGTTGTAAATAGATAAATGAAGATTCATTGGCTGATTTAATTACTTCTGCTGCATTTAATAAGAATGCATGTTGATTGGATAGACCCGTTAACTGATCCACATAGGCAAGGTCTCTCACTTTATCTTCCGCTTCAAGACGTAATACACGTTCAAACAGAAACGCCACCATATCAGCAAGTGTTCCAACGAGGGTTTGGTCAAGCTCCGACCAAACTCTTTTTGTTATCGATTCAAAGCTTAAGATACCAACAATACCAGAACTGAGTAATATAGGTGCCTCTAAAATGGATTTAACACCACCTACCGATTCAAAATAATCGGGGTATAGCTCCTTAACACGGGAGTCTTTACTTACATCATGAATAGCTAGTGCCCGAGTCTCTTTAACCGATTGGACGTAAGTTGGTAATTTTTCTAATTGAAGATATTCACCAGTTGTATGGATACCCGATTTACCATGATAAACATTGTGTGCTGTAAGCGCAGTATGTTCTTCATTAAATAACCAAATTCCAATTCGTTCACAATCGATTAATTGACTAATTGTTTCACAAACTCCTTGTAAATCTCCTGCTAATGTTTCTTTCGATACTTTACGTAATTTAGCCAACTCAAATAGTTTGACTTGCTGATTACGCAATGTCATTTCAAACTCTAGTGAACTCTCTTTCACTTTTTCCACTAGTGGTGACAAAATGCAAATCACATTCGAATCTGGTGTTTTGTTCATGCTCACTTCGTATGTAGATCCTTCAGCTGTGAAATTGAAATCATCTAGGTTATCAGTATGTATTTTTGTTAGGATCATTTCTTTTATTTGTTCAGTTAATAAAGGACTCGTCATTCCACAATCCGCTAAATTCGTAATCTCTAATGTTGTAGCGTTAATATGTAACACTGTTAAGGACCGTTTCATATGACGATGTACCCCCTTTAGGTATGTGGTCTTTGTCTAATATATCACTAATTGTCAGAATTTTCATCAATTATTTCACAATTCGACAAATTACTTTATTCCAAATAATTACAAATTTAATGATGTATGATAAGATGAGTTTTTCAATCCATACATCTTTTTTTCTTACTTCATTTTACTGTTGTGCTGTGGGTGGTTTCATTCGAAGAAAAATGAAAAAGTATCCTACTCTTCACAAACATACATTCGTGTTCGTTGATGCCACTCTTACTCAATTAAGTTCATCTTTATAAGGATTTTCTAAAATCTCTTCCTATTACGTTTGTTTTGTGAACCTCAGGGAATAATTGAGGTACAAACATGTGAGGAGGGTTTAGATGACACAAGACAAATTTGAGAAGATCGATAAAAAGACACCAGGGCAAACACAAAATCAACAGCCTGGTAGTGAAGAAGAGATGACGCCCGCTCCAATTTATGACGATTCGGATTATAAAGGATCTGGGAAATTAAAAGGAAAAAACGCCATCATCACTGGTGGTGACAGTGGTATTGGTCGTGCGATTGCCGTTGCTTACGCTAAAGAAGGGGCTAACGTGGCGATTATTTACTTAGATGAACACGAAGATGCAACTAAAACTGTTGGTCTCATTGAAAACTATGGTGGAAAAGCGATGAAAATTGCGACAGACTTAAGTGATGATGAAAACTGTCAAAAGGCAATAGATCAAGTTGTTCAGGAATTCGGCAAAATCAATATTCTTGTCAATAATGCAGGGAAACAGTTCCCTACAGATAACTTCCTTGATATTACACCTGATCAATTACAAGAGACGTTTTCAACTAATATTTACTCGATGTTTTATTTAACCCAAG
>JBFELW010000299.1:0-3739 GCA_041551995.1 Paenisporosarcina sp. | reverse complement strand
TCGTATCCACGGTATTCTAATTTCTCTAATCCTTTTAATAAAATCTCTTTTGAATCTAACTCTCCGATGTATCCTACAATTCCGCACATAATTTAAAATCCCCCATTATATAGTCATAATTAAACAAGCGTTCTGCTAACTTGCAAACGCTGTTACTGTGCCCTCTTTTTCCTTTCTTCGTAAAATCACTCCTACGGGTTAAGAAAAAGAATTACGAGCGGGCATCGCGGCCGGGAGGTATCCGCCGAATCTTCGATACTCCTCCTCCTCGTCTGCTGAAGATCCATTTCGTCCGATTTCTTCAGCTCAGGCGCTATCATTGTTATCCGATTTTTTTAACGTGTGGTTATTCGCTCCTTTTACACGGTGTCGTTTACGAAGTCAGTTGTCAATGACTTACAGTTAACGGCAGCACTCTTATCATACTGAATTCACTAAGGTCCGTCAATAATAGTACTTACCCTTATTATATTCTATAGAAACCTTTTAGCTCTATGTTATTATTATCCATTACTCTAGACTAAGCGTATTTCTCATAAAAAAGAGCCGCATATTTGCGACTCCATCTCATCCTGTTAATGCACCAAACACTAATGCTAGCGCAATGACAAGAGCAGGGTGTAATTTTACTTTTTCTAACAATATATAACTCGCAACCATTAGGAACAATGTATAACCCACGCCAACACCTTCCACTGACTCTTGTGCAAATTGGAGAGTCATAAACATTAAGAGAATGGCAATGACTGGGCGAATAATATTGGTCAAACTTTTTACTTCTGGTTCATTTTTATATTTCAGTAATATAGCCATCATTAAGATCATTAGGATTAAAGAAGGCGCGATTGAAGCAAAAAGAGCTATGATGGATCCAAGAATGCCCGCTTCAGCATACCCAATATAGCCAGCCATTTTAGTGGCAATAGGACCGGGCAAAGAGTTCCCAATCGCGACAACTTCACTAAATTCTTGGGTAGTCATCCACTCATACTTGCCTACCACTTCATGCTCGATTAAAGGAATAGAGGCCGGTCCTCCACCGTAACCTAAAATGCCTGGAATAAAGAACGCTAAAAATAAGTGCCAATAAATCATGTTCTCTTCCCCCTTTTCAATAACGGTAGCAAGACAAATGAAATACCGGCCAATATAACAAGGGCTGGATGAATATGTAAAACTTCTATTAATAATCCTGATAGGAGTAGCAATATAATAGCTCGAGTCCAACCTAAACTTTTACCCGACTTCTCAATGAAATCCCATGTGAGTATCCCTAGCATAACGGCAACCACAGGAACTACAGATGCTGACATATGTTGCACCCACGGAATGTCCTTATATGACTGAAGTAAACCTAAGAAGACGATCATCAATATAACAGTGGGTAAGACAGAGACAAATAATGCATTTAAACAACCCCATATACCCGCTTGTCGGTAGCCAATATAGCCAGCCATTTTAGTACCGATTGGACCGGGTAATGTATTCGCAAGAGCTAAAGTGTCACCAAATTCTTCATCAGTCATCCATTCATACTTCTTTACAACTTCTTGATGAACTAGCGGTATCGAGGAAGGACCCCCTCCGAATCCGAGCATTCCGACTCGAAAAAAAGCTAAACTAAGATCACGCTGAAGAATGAAACCTGGACGTTCGGTTAATTTCTTCATCATCGTACTTCTACCACGCAGCGATTGCTCCATCTGTTCGAGACTCTGTACCACCTTGTAATACACCGGTATCTGGATTTTGCCAAATAATTTGTCCACGTCCAAAGCTTCCACCATCTGATGTTACGTGTATCTCATGTCCTTTTCGTACTAAGTTCTGCACTAAGTAATTCGGAAATTCTGGTTCAACATGGACTGTTTTACCTTTCATCCATTGCCAGCGTGGCATATCCAATGTTGCTTGAGGATTTAATAAGAAATCAACAGTATTGGTAACTACTTGGAAGTGTCCTTGGGGTTGCATATATCCTCCCATAACACCAAAAGGGCCAACAGCTTTTCCATCTTTCGTTAAGAATCCCGGGATGATAGTGTGATACGTTCTCTTGCCTGATTTTAAGACATTCGGATGGTCTTCATCTAGCGAGAAATCATGTCCTCGGTTTTGTAATCCAATACCTGTCCCTGGCACTACAATGCCAGATCCAAAGCCCATGTAATTACTTTGTATGTAAGAAATCATATTCCCTTCGTCGTCTGCTGCCGCTAAGTATACCGTTCCACCTTTAGGAAGTTCATATGGTTCTGGACTACTTGCGTCATTCCCAATAGTACCTGCTCGTTTTTGAGCATACTCTTCTGATAATAAATGTTCAACGCTAACCGGCATTGCTTCTGGATCTGTGATAAATGCTTGACCATCAGTAAATGCTAATTTCATAGCTTCAATTTGTTGGTGGAATGTTTCTGCACTTTGCCAAGATGGTGGATCTAATTGTTTAAAGACGTTTAAAGCCATTAGCGCAACCATCCCTTGACCATTAGGAGGAATCTCCCATACGTCGTATCCACGATAATTCGTTGAAACAGGTTCAACCCATTCTGGTTTGTATGTAGCCAAATCCTCTTTTGATAAGTATCCGCCGTGCTTTTTAAAGAATGCGTCTATTTTATCTGCAATTTCTCCCTCGTAGAAATCACGTCCATTCGTTTCACCGATAGCACGCAACGTGTTCGCATGACCTGGAGATGACCATACTTCGCCAATTTCAGGTGCTCTTCCGTTCGGTGCAAAGGTTTCAAACCACGAAGCAAATTCTTCAGTCGTAAAGGTTTTTTTATATATTTTATATGCTGATTTCCAATACTTGCCCAAAATAGGTGTCAAAGGGTAACCCTCTTCGGCATAGCGTATAGCTGGGACTAGTACATCTTTTAGAGGCAGTTTCCCAAACCTCTCTGATAATTCTGCCCATGCAGCTGGTACACCAGGAACAGTGACCGGAATGACGCCAAATACTGGCATTTTATTATGTCCCCTTTGTCGTATAGCCTCTGCAGAAATAGATTTTGGTGCAGGACCAGACGCATTAAGACCGTGAAGTTTATCCTTAGTCCATACCAGTGCGAATGCATCGCCACCGATTCCATTTGAAGTTGGTTCAACTACTGTCAGTGCAGCTGCAGTCGCAATCGCAGCATCAATGGCATTCCCACCTTTCTGCAAGATTTCAAGACCAGCTTGTGCGGCTAATGGTTGTGATGTTGCGACCATTCCCTTTTTAGCAAAAACCGTATGACGCTTAGCTGCAAATGGGTGATGTAAATAATCCATGCTAATCCTCCCCCTACTTTTTAATAAAGTCTTTCGATTATCGTAACTTATTTAAAGAAATAAGAAAAGAACCAGTCTCAAAAACAGACTGGTTCTCACAATTATTCAGCTAATCCCATCTCTTCACGAACCACTGTTGCAATGCGTTCAACATAACTTTCACACTCTTCTTTAGTAGTTGCTTCAATCATTACACGTACAAGCGGCTCGGTTCCAGAAGGACGCACTAATACTCGGCCATTACCAGCCATCTCTGATTCAACCTCTGCAATAACTGAGGCTACTTTCGCATTATCTGTCACACCATGTTTGTCTGTTACACGTACATTAACAAGTTTTTGAGGAAAAATTGTCATTTCAGCTGCAAGTTCTGATAATTTTTTCCCTGTTCCCTTCATGATGTTAACTAATTGTAGACCTGATAATACACCATCTCCGGTTGTATTATAATCTA
>JBFELW010000298.1:0-3740 GCA_041551995.1 Paenisporosarcina sp. | reverse complement strand
TCAACTTAAAGTTTCGCACTTCTAACAACAGTATGAGCAAAAGTTGTTTTTATGATCAACTAGTAACCTTTTTCTTTCACTCAATATATATAGATGATATACAATTTGATAACTAAATTGCAGAGTGAGCTAAAATTCATAACACCCATAAAACGCGTTGAAGATTGCTTTACAATGACAGAATAACAGCAAGCTGCCATGTTAATTAAGAACATATGAAAAGGGTGTTCGCTAAAATCTAGCAGACACCCTTCATTTAATCCATAAAGTTGTTTTCAGCTTGCCAAGAAGTGCTTATGGCGTTTTAATTGCACGTATTTAATTACCACTCCATACTCATAAGCTGCTCGTATAAGTATATGTCGCCACTTTTCATTGCTTTAGTTTCCAATCCGTACGTTTTGAACCCTTGTTTCTCATATAAATAAATAGCGGATTTGTTCGTAGTCACCACAGTTAAATTAATCTTTTCAACGCCAGGCAATTGCTTCGCGGCTTGAATCACTTCTTTTAATAATGCGTCTCCAATCTTTTGGCCACGCATACGTGGTGTTACATAAACTGCGAATAAATTCACTTTATGACACATTTTTTCTAAATCTTCTTTTGATAAAGTCATGACTCCAACTAATTTATTTTCCACATAGGCACCAATAGTGATGCTAGAAGATGTTTCTAAATTAGTAGCAACTCTTTTTATCGGATCTTTGCGTCTGATTGCATCTTCATATGTAGTGGCAAATGCTTCCGGGTTTTGCTGTAAGGCTTCGAGCCTAAGTTTCCAGTAATCCTCAGCATCGGCACTTGTTAAAGAACGAATCTTCATTTATCTATATCCCCCTCTAATGCTCTAGACATTTTCTTAGAGATGGCCTTTTCATTAAATTCCCCTGTCTTCTCCAGCTGCTTTATCACTCGTTCAACTCTTTCTCTTGAGTGATTTTGACTCAATTTAGCCTTACCCTCCATTTTATCGATTCGTATGATAAAACCGACCACACCTTTTGATAAAGATTCTATATACGCATCATCTACTTCACTTAATACATAACCGCTTGTCGGTTCCTCATATTTTAATGTTAAATTTTGCATAGATTCCATTAATCGAGAATCCCCATCAGGCATTAACTCCAATTGACCTGTAACATGAACCGTTACGTAATTCCAAGTGGGTACAGTATCTTGTGTCTCATACCAGGATGGTGAGATATAACAATGAGGACCTTGAAATACAACCAATACCTGTTGCTCCATTACATCAGTCCATTGTTTGTTTCCTTTTGCAAAATGTCCTATTAGTTCGGTGCCATCTTCATTTAACAATAACGGTAAATGTGTTGCATAAGGAGAACCCTGATGAGTAGAAAAGAGCGTTGCAAATCCGTTTGAACTAATGACTTCATTCATTTCTTCTCGATTAGTTATCTCAAAATACTTTGGTATATACATATAGCTACCTATATTCTTTCATCTAGTAATTTGACCGTTTAACTTTCTGCACCTAAATATGTCGTAGATAATTTCGTTTCTTTGTCTTTATCTACTCGGTATCCGTGGGCATCTGGTCTTGAACTAACCACTTCATTAAGTTCTTCATCAATAAAGTGAAGGCCAACTCCATCATCCGCAGCAAAGCCACTTGCAATTTTTTCTTCTGCAATAAACTTCTGATACGCAGGTCTTCTATCTTCTTCCCCATCATAGTGCGGACAATGACTGCCACGTAAAAGACCAAAACAAGAGATTGGTTCTAGTCCACTTCCATATGAATCGGTTACGCCTTCTTCAAACCAACAAAGAGAACCTGCACTTAAACCAGCCAAAATGGTTCCATTATCATATGCATGACGAATGGCTACATCTAGTTCCCAATCGTGCCAAAGCGTCATTAAGTTTTTTGTATTGCCTCCGCCTACATATAAAATATCTTGTTCGGAAATAAACTTCTTTATATCCCGCGTATGAGGTTTGAATAGGGATAAATGTGTAGGTTCACAATTTTCCTTTTGAAAAAAGTTATAAAAACGTTCAATATAGCTATCTGAATCACCACTTGCTGTTCCGATAAAGCAAATTTTCGGTTTCTTTTTCGGTGACTGTTTCAGTATGTAACGATCGAGTAAAGGATTTTCAGGTTCCATAGAGAAACCGCCTCCACCTAATGCAATAATTTGTCTCAAAGAATCATCTCCCGTGTTTTGTATGTTTAGAATATGGTTTACTTCTCTTGATCATCAATAGATACTTTCACTTTTTCAATCAAATCTTCTATGCTACCGATACAAATTTCAACTTCAGGGAGATGATAAAAAGTACTTGTCGTCCCTAAATTCATCACTTTTTCGTCGGGCGAATAAAGGAAAGTTCTCTTCCCCCAAGCAATAGCCAAGCCAAGCTCAATATGTGTTCCGTTTCCACCGGGCAGTAAAACGAGTATCACGTCTGAATCAGCTACTGCTTGTTTCTCATGCTTCCCTATTTGGGCTAATTCGTCCAGTGAATTCGCACGCTCATTTTGAGTCCAATCGTACGTGTGGTGCCACCCGGAATTTTTAAGCTCAGCTGCAACCGCTCTTACTTGATCTCTATTCTTTAAACTGGATGCTACGTAAAATTTCATAAGTCACTTACTTTCACTATACTAAAGGATTTCGCAAACTCTTCCAACTTGACCATCTTGTAAACGAACTTTAATTCCGTGTGGGTGATGAGAAGAGTTCGTTAATAAATCTTTCACAGTACCTTTTGTTTTAACACCTGAGCGTTGATCTTTCTTTAATATAACATTTACTTCGATGCCTGGTTTCACATCTGCTCGATTTTGTCCATTTGCCATTCTTCTTCACCCTCTCATTACTATTTAGTATCACAAAAAAACTCCACTTTGACAATTTTGAATTGTGGAAGTGGAGCATTGTTCTATTTATTCAATATGCGATTCCAAATCGTCTAGCATCAAGTTAGCTGCCATGTAGCCACCTGCTGTATTCCAAATAACATCGCTTACTTTACCTGCTTTTGCCACTTCAAGATTTTGGAACAATGGGTCATTTACCCACTCTTCTTCTAACTTAGTTGCTTCGTATCACCTGGTTCGTATGTGAAGTAAAACATGATATCACCGTCCATTGCAGGAATTCTTTCTTTTGTGACTTCTTTTTCTGCAAAGTCGGCTATATCTTGTTACCCGATGTGATAAATGTCCTTTAATACAAAGAACCAGTTACAGAGAATATTCTCTTTAACTTGTTTTTTATTAACTCACCGTACTGGAAATTGTGAATAAGATGCTCATTAAAATAATAAAGACTAGAATACCGAATACGATAGCTGGAATTATTAAAGTGACAAAACCTCTTAGACTAGAGAATTGGTGTACTTCTCCAATTGCTTTACTTTGAATCACAATCATCCAAATACCAAATGTTAACATGAATATTCCAGAAACCATTAACCATAGAAGACCCCCACTTGGGTATCCACTATAAGGATTAAATTGAGTAACACTACTTTGTGTCATAAGCATGGATATAATCCAATATGGAGTCATCCAAATGGTTGGAATTAATACAACTCCCATTGCTTTTCCCATTTCCACATACGTTCCCAAACCACCAAACCACTTACCCACGAATGTGTAAAGGACTGTGGATATACCCCAACCAATTAGCCCCAAAACAGGTCCAAGTATGAATGCACCTAATAGTAATAACCAGATAGACAGATCAAAATTCTTACTC
>JBFELW010000297.1:0-3741 GCA_041551995.1 Paenisporosarcina sp. | reverse complement strand
ATGAATCGTGTAAGAAACCGGTGGCATCAAAACAACTCTGCCTTTAAATGAATTTTCAATAAATGCAGTTAAAGACATTAAAAAATCGGCATTTCCTGTACTTTGTTTGATATATGTAGCTCTTCCATCTACTAATAAGAGTGGAATAATAGCAGTATCGACAAATTCTTTCTGTTCTATAAAATTAGATATGTCTTTTGAATTCCAATACATTTTACACTCTCCTTAAAAAAGCGCATAGCGCAAATATAGCTTCGACAATGATGATTCGAGTATGACTAAGTTCCCTTACTATACACGTTTACATTCTTTTATTCAAAAAAAGACTCCATCGGGGACGATGAAGTCAAGATTTTGTCGATTCTTTAATTCCTTGCAAAAGCGTAGAAAGTTCAAAAAATCGGTCCTTATCGTTAGCATCTAAGGCCTCATCTATTTGCTTTAAGATATGTTCTTCTCGAAAAGTATGCATACTTTCCTTTAATACCTCGTCAGCTATTAATCGATCTTTGTCATTAATTTGTAAATATTTTGGCATAAATGGGTTTTCTTCAAGTACAGCTAAAAACTCTGAACTTGCTGGAACGTTGGGGAAATTTAATTGAATGTACATGTTTTCTGTAGGATGAAGACGCAAATCATGAAATGATTTTTCTGCATCCGCAGTCATTAAATTTCCTTTGTAAAATCGAAATGGGACGCCTGAGGATTCAGTTACGGACATGACCATTGCACGAGGGCAGTAATGTGCTTCTTCAACAAAATGAACTTTTTGAAGTAACTCATCGTGGCTTAGCAAATAATTAAGAATCCACACACACTCTCTACGTTTCATTTGATATCTCTTCAAAAACCATCGGACAAATTCTTTCTTTTCCATCACAGAAACAGATGCGGTCATGTTACTCCTCCTTTCAAGTTAACGAGTCAATCAGATCCTGCCATCGCTCATCATTAGGTTGAAGTTGTATTAACTGCTTACCTATTTCGAGAGCCTCTAAACGTTTTCCTTCTTCAATCAGAAAATAAACGTATTTTTCTAAGAAAACTGGATCTTCTTTATGGTCAGTATATGCCAAAGAGTAAAATTCGTATGCACGTTCATAATTTTCTTCTTTGGCATACGATTCAGCTGCAAAAGGATATAACGCTGACCAATCATCTTGGTTCTCTGCAACTGTTTCAATTAAGTCAATCACATCTTCATCCCGCTCTTCTGAATGAAAATATGCAATAAGTGTCAGTGTGGCTTCCATATACTCTGGATCCAAAGCAATAGCTTGACGCAGATGACTTTCTGCCTCTTTCGTCTTGCCTAACTTAAGTGCCATTTTCCCTGCAAATAAATACAATTCTTTATCATATTCATCACGACTTAACCCTTCTACAATCGCATCGTATGCTTTTTCATGCTCTTCTATCATACTATATGACTGTGATAGTAATAAGTGGGCTGAAAAATAGTCAGGATCTAACGTTTTTACGTCAATTAATTTTCGAATAGCAAGTTCATACTGTGTTGATTGAAATGCGGCATGCGCATATCCAAACAATAAATCTGGTGTTGTATGATGCAATAAAGATTCTTCATAGTAAGGCAAGGCATCTTCATATGCAGCTCCCGCTGTATGGACCTCGGCTAAACGCTCTGACAATCTTATACCAGCAATGTCTGAATGATGCTGATTTAGACTTTCATAAATACGAACTGCCTCGAGATATTTGCCCGTTTCCAAAAGCAACTCTGCTTTTGCAAATTGTAGAAGTGGTTCTTCTGGCATTATAGTCAACGCTTGATTAATACGTTGTTCCGCTGCCTCATAAAATCCTTGCATTTGATAATAATCAGCAAGACTAAGTAATGCTTGAGGATACTCGTCTTCCTCTGGATTGACACTTGTTAATAACAATAGCGCTTCGTCTTCTTCATCTATCTCCATTAAAACATGTGCTCTATCGATTTTTAACTGTGCTTCGTCTGGGAATATAAACTGTAAATGTTGTAGAATTTGATCGGCCTCTTTTAAATAGCCCGCTCCAATAAGTACATCTGCAATTGCGTATTGCGCGTCTGGTTCACTTGATAGAAGTAAAGGTTCGAGCATTGATTGTATTTGTTCCAAATCTCCTTGTTCAATTGCTTCTATGAATTGTTGACTAGTTTCCATCATCCATCACCCGTTCTCTCTCTTTTCATAACATATGCTACATGACGCTTGAACCATTCACAAGAAAAACCCCCCGATAGCTGGAGAGTTTATGATTTAACAATCGTTTTTAAGTGTTCAAAGAAATCAGGGTACGATACAGAAATACAAGATGGGTTATGAATATCAATTGATCCATTTGCAATAACAGACGCAATAGCCCCCATCATTCCTATACGATGGTCACCATAAGAATTAATATGCCCACCAGATAGTTGTGTTGGTCCTTTTATAATCATTCCATCATCAGTTGCTACTATATCTGCACCTAATTTTTTTAATTCTGTTACAACTGCCGTAATGCGATCTGTTTCCTTCACTTTTAATTCTTCCGCATTTTTGATTACAGTTACACCATTTGCCTGTGTAGCAAGTAATGCAATAATAGGGATTTCATCTATTAAGCGAGGAATTAGATGACCACTAATTTCAATCCCTTTTAGTTTGGAACTTTGTATAGTTATAGTCCCAACAGGTTCTTCACCGTAAGATTGATTCTCCTCAATTTGAAGATTTGCCCCCATGCGGAGAAGTACATCTATGATTCCTGATCGTGTTGGGTTTAATCCAACATTCTCTAATGTAATTTCACTATTAACGGCTGTGGCTCCTGCAACTAAAAAGAATGCAGCTGACGAAATATCACCTGGTACATCAACATGCGTACTTGATAATTCTTGTCCACCTTTAAGCTGAATAACCCCATTATCAGATTGAATGTTAACCCCAAACTGACGTAGCATACGCTCCGTATGATCTCTTGTAGGTTCGATTTCTCGTATAATTGTTGTACCTTCCGCTCTAAGACCAGCGAGTAAAATAGCCGATTTGACTTGTGCACTGGCAACCGGCATTTGATAATCTATACCTTTTATCGTTTTCCCTTGCACAGCTAAAGGGGTATATTGCCCACCGCTTCTTCCTGTAATATGAGCACCCATTTCTCTTAACGGTCCAATTACTCGTTTCATTGGTCTTCTAGCAATTGACTCATCTCCAATAATAACGGCGTGTACGTTTGAACTAGCCAAGATACCTAGCATCAGTCTTGTCGTTGTTCCGGAGTTTCCTGTATCTAATATCTCTTGCGGTTCAATCCATTCTGAAATTCCTTTACTCGTTATGGACACTTGGGTCCCTATGACTTCAATATCAACACCTAGTTTACGAAAACAAGAAATCGTGCTTAAACAATCATCACCGAGCAAGAAGCCGTCAACAGTCGTCGTTCCTTTGGCCATAGCACCAAACATAATGGAACGATGAGAAATGGATTTGTCTCCTGGGATAGTTAAAGTACCTCGTAGGGAAGGTTTCTTCTGATTTAGTTTCATCGTTTCCAAAAATCTTCACCCCTTTTCACGAAATATAGGTTTCGTATGTCGTTTCTTTCCCTAACTGAATCGATGCTAAGTTTCTGTCTTCATCTGTTTGGAAACTAATCACTAAAATACCAAATACGTCTTCACGCGTTTCAACAATGCGAATATTTGTAATACTGATGGCATGTTTGGCTAGGATTCCAGTCACTTCT
>JBFELW010000296.1:0-3753 GCA_041551995.1 Paenisporosarcina sp. | reverse complement strand
CTTTTACGCCACTTTTGCGCTTCAAATAAGCTGAGTTGCATCGAATGCTCCGGCTCCATATTTGACAATGTCACCGATAATCGGCGAACAGGTCGATCGTCAAAATGCTCATGCAATAACTCCACACACATACTGTAAATTTTCATCGTGTCGTTCGTTGCTTCTTCCATCGAACGTGATCGGTCAAATCCTCCTCCAAACGCATCCTTACTATATGTGACGCCAAGATGGACAGTACGTCCGACCTTCCCAGCTTCTCTTGCTCGTCTTGCTACATCTTCGGTCATTTCAAGAACAACCGCGAGAATCTCTTCAGGCTTCCGGTAATCCCGAAATAAAACCTGGCCTTTCCCGTAACTAATTTGACCCTCAATAAGTGGTGCTCCTAATTCAGATAGATCTATTCCCCATGCATGGTGATAGAGTTGGTTTCCCATGACACCAAACTTTGACTCTAAATCAGCCAAGTTGGAGTTTGCTAAATCACCGACGGAGAAAATTCCCATTCCATTTAAGTTTTTTTCCATGCGTGAACCAATGCCCCACATTTCTCGAAGAGGCGAAATTGGCCATAACTTCGTCGGGACATCCTCATACGTCCATCTCGCGAACCCTGTCTTTTTTGCTTCTAAATCAAGCGCTAACTTTGACATCAACATATTCGGTCCCATGCCCATGGCTGAAGGCAACTGAAACATTTCCAATAAATCGTCTTGAATTCGTTGAATGGTATGTTCAATTGGTCCCCACAATCGTTCTGTTCCTTCTAAATCAATAAAACTTTCATCTACGGAATAAACATGGATGGCTTCTTTTGGCACATACTCGCTAAGTAAACGTGTAATTTCCATTGAAATACGAATAAAAAAGCCCATTTTTGGTTCAATCAATCGAATATCTGGATGGTCCGGAATTTCAAATAAACGCGTGCCTGTCTTGACTCCAAATTCTTTTTTTAGAGGCGGAGAAGCGGCGAGTACTACACTTCCCTTCCGTTCTTGATTACCGATAATCGCAATGGGTGTTTTCATCACATCCAACCCTTCATCAGCTGCTGCACAGCTCGCATAAAACGACCGCATATCGAGACAGATGATTTTCCGATCTGGGTAATTTTCATACATGATGGTTCCCCCCTCATCGAACAAGTGTTCTTTTACGAGTATACACCGAACTAACGTTCTTATTCAAGCGCTGATGAAGAGGTATTTTTTGTAAAAATAATTCCCCAGAGTAGTGAATGGAATACTGAAATTCCTTACACGAACCCTCAATTGTCCTACTGAAACCTAGAAAGCTTAGAATACGAAGGAAAATATTTTTCACTCTATTTCCGCTAACCTCCCATGGTTTCTATTTTTCATTTCATAGATTAGTAATAAGTGACTAGAAGGGAGGAAGTAATATGGGTAATGCCAGCGGGTGTGGTGGCAATGTACTACATTCGCATTGCTTGTTGTTTTACTTGTTTTGTTGATAACTGCCGGTGCAGCATATTTATAAACACTTATTGGAAACCCCTTTTCTAGCAACATGAATGAACAAGTAGAGCGCTTCCCCAAGCGCTCTTTATCATTTTCAAAATTATTTAGCCTTAATTAAACGATAGTTCGTTACATGTGAGAAAGACTTGCGAGACTCCTGTAGGGAGCAAATTCCCCCTCACTTTTTATATTAAAATCAAAACTCAACGAAGACGCCCACCTGTAAAACTTGCGTTAAAAAATCGATTCGTAGGTTATATTATAAAAGGCGAGATTTTGTTCGATTTAGAACGAAATCTCGCCTTTACTTTGTATTTTTTATTTTGATTCCTTCATTAAGATCATAATTCTTTTGAGATTCACTGCAAATATTGGCATGGCTCCTTGCAATTGCATACCAAATAGACCCCATTCGCTCTTTATTACTTGTCTTATTTATTAAACGAGGCTACTGATAAAACTTGCGTTAAAAAATGGATTCGGAGGTTATATTTAAAAAAAGGCAAGATTTCGTTTAATTTAAACGACATCTTGCCTTTACTTTGTGTGGGGTTTATTGAGTCCTTCATTCACTGCAAATAAGGCTATGGTTACTTGCATTTGTATATCAAAATATATCCCATTTGGAGCTACATCATATTCCCAGTATAAGACGTTACAATTCTTTTACCTTTTATAGGTGATTGAAGTGAAGGGCGGCGACTCCAGCGGGAAAAGCATGAGTTGAAGACCCCACAGACGAGCTTGCTCGTTGAGGAGGCTGAGGCCATGCCCGCGGAAAGCGTCCGCCTGGAGCGCAAATCAAACCGTAATCTTTAGTAAAATCTGGTTTTAAAGAGCTATTTCAGTGGCCTCCAAAAAAACAAGTGGGTGTTTTAAAAGTTAGAGAAGGGATTTCCCTTTTTCAATTTGTAAGCGAACCTGGTCAAAACCAGTTCCTCCTAAAGAATTACGTCGCTTCACTGCTGCGACAGGAGATAATACATTGTAAATGTCTTCTTTAATTAAGTCACTTGCCTGTTTCAAATCAACAAACGGCAAATCAAGTAAATAAATCCCGCGTTGAATACATAAGAAGACAAGCTTACCAGTCACTTCATGCGCTTCTCTAAAAGGCATTCCCTTAGTTGCTAAGTAATCAGCGAGCTCAGTGGCGTTTGAAAAGTCTTGATGAACTGCGACGTGTAATCGTTCTTTATGAACCGTCATGGTGCGAACCATACCTTCAAAAATTTTAAGAGAGCCAAGTAAAGTCTTCACCGTATCAAACATTCCCTCTTTATCCTCTTGCATGTCTTTATTATACGTCAGGGGTAATCCCTTTAACGTTGTCAGTAAACTAAATAAGTTCCCGTACACACGACCCGTCTTCCCTCGAATCAACTCCGCCATATCGGGGTTCTTCTTTTGCGGCATGATGCTTGACCCTGTCGCAAACGCATCGTCTAGTTCAATAAACTGAAACTCTTGGCTAGACCATAGAATAATTTCTTCAGCGAAACGGGATAGGTGCATCATCACCAGTGACGCATTACTTAAAAACTCAACGATGAAATCACGATCACTCACTGCATCCATACTATTTTGGTACACATGTGAAAAACCCAGATAGCTCGCTGCTTTTTCTCGATCAATGGGGAATGTTGTTCCTGCAAGAGCGCCTGCACCGAGTGGTGAAATATCAATACGTTTAAGGGATTCAGATAACCGTTCTTTATCTCGCTCCAACATCCAGAAGTACGCCATTAAATGATGTGCAAACGAAATGGGTTGGGCACGCTGTAAATGTGTATAGCCTGGCGCAATTGTTTCTACATGTTGATTAGCTTGATTCAGAATCGCCTGTTGAAATGCTTGTATGCTCTCCACTATTTCATTCACTCTATTTTTCAAAAAGAGATGCATATCGGTTGCAACTTGGTCGTTACGACTACGTCCTGTATGCAGCTTTCCACCAACAGGACCAATTAAATCGATTAGCATTTTTTCTAAATTCAAATGAATGTCTTCGTTTGCCACTTCAAAAATCAACTCATTATTCAATGCTTTTACTTTTAACTGTTCTAATCCATTTAAAATTAAGGTTACGTCTTCGGTTGGCAAGATCCCACAATCCCCAAGCATGGTCACATGAGCAATACTACCTGCCAAATCTTCCATCACAAGTGCTTGGTCAAATCCAATAGAAGCTCCAAATTCATCAACCCACTGTTCAGCGGACTTTTGAAAACGTCCACCCCATAGTTTGGTCATAAAGATACCTTCTTCT
>JBFELW010000295.1:0-3763 GCA_041551995.1 Paenisporosarcina sp. | reverse complement strand
GGCATGAAAAACGTTAAATTTGCTTCCATCGATGATTATAATGATGTGGCCGTTAAAAATATGTACAAAGCAAAACGAAAAGCTGGCGTTTCACATGATGATCTCATGGAAATCATTTGGGCTTCAAGTCGAGATAACTCTCGTACACCGATGCAATGGTCATCTGCTGAGCACGCCGGGTTTTCAACTAAAATGCCATGGATTGGATTGAATCCAAATTATGTGGACATCAATGTTGAACAGCAACAAAATGATGAAGCGTCCATACTTCATTTCTATAAAAAAATGATTAGATTGAAAAAAGAGAATGATGTGTTTACCTATGGAACCTATGATTTAGTAGACCGGGAACACCCTGAGGTTTATATGTACACACGTACATTAAGAGACGAACAAGTAATCGTGATGTCGAACCTATCCTTAAAACGTGTCGAGGTTTCTTGTGTAAAACCACTTTCTTATAGTAGATTATTACTTCATAACTATCCGGTTTCTGACCATGAGCCAATTAATCAATTAGAGTTAGATCCATATGAAACAAGAATATATCGTCTTAAATAAGCCACTTCATTAAAATGCAGGATTTACACCCCTGTTTTTTTGTGTTTAGTTAAGTATAGTAAGACGCAAACTTATGTGGACTAATAATTGAACAATAGGACTCACTGAAGAAATAATAGATTTTTTCTTTATGAGAAAGGTTGAAAGTAGAATATGGATTCAATGACGTTTGTGTTATTTGGAGCAACGGGCGATTTAGCTAAAAGAAAAATATTCCCTGCGCTTTTTAATTTATTTATTGAACAAAAAATGCCGAAAACATTCTCTGTTATAGGTGTTGGTTTAGAAGAAGTAAAAGATATTGATTTTCAAAAGAATATAGAAGAATCCATTCGAAAATTTTCTAGAAGTGGCATGCAAAACGAGCAAGAATTAGTAGGATTTTCAAGTGCTTTCCGATATACAAATTTAGATGTGACACATCCGGAAGGTTACAAGAAGCTATTAAGAATAATTCAGCTTAGAGAACAAGAATTAAATATACCTGAAAACCGAATGTTCTATCTATCGGTTGCACCAAAGTTTTTTGCTGATATTGCATTAAATATTGAAGTAAGCGGCTTAGGCTTGACTAAAGGTTGGAAACGACTCATCATCGAAAAACCATTCGGTCATAATTTGTCTTCTGCCCAAGCGTTAAACGAAGAATTGAGCAAAACGTTTGAAGAAAAAGAAATTTATCGAATTGATCATTATCTAGGGAAGTCGATGGTCCAAAATCTAGCCACTCTTGTTATTTCTAATCCAGTCATCTATGCAATTTGGAACAGCCAGCACATTGCCAATATCCAAATTACAGCCAGTGAAACAATTGGTGTTGAGGAGAGAGCTGGATATTACGACCATGCAGGAGCGATTCGTGATATGTTTCAAAATCATATGTTGCAAATGTTAATGATGACAACCATGAACTTGCCAAGAAGTATTAATGCGAATGAAATTAGTTCGGAAAAGAAAAATGTAATGGGATCATTGAGGCCGTTAAAAAAAGAAGATGTAGGTCAATCTGTGATACGGGGCCAATATGGACCAGGTGAAGTCTTGGGTGAACAAGTGGTCGGCTATCATGATGAACCTGGAATTGATTCCTCTTCAACTAATGATACATTTGTAGCGACACGGATTTGGATTGATAATCCATTTTGGTATGGTGTTCCTTTCTATATTCGAACAGGTAAGCGAATGGAACACAAATCAACACGCATTGTCATTGAATTTAAAAACCCTTTAAAAGGTTTGTATTCATTGGTACATCAATCTGAACCCAATTTATTAATCATTAACATCGGTCCGTTTGAGGGGATATCAATGCAATTAAATAGTAGTAATCAAAACAATAGTGGCACAGTCGATCCTATCATTGTGGAATTTTCAGCTGACACGAAGAGAATGCCTGAAGCCTACGAATTATTAATAGAAGATGCCTTACAAGGGGACTCAACTTTTTTTGCTCATTGGAATGAAGTGGAACTTTCATGGAAATGGGTGCAACCTATTTTAGAAGCTTTCGAGGAAAATTCTTTACCTCTTCATATATACCCTTCTGGTTCAATGGGTCCTGAAGCCGCGGAAGACCTACTAGAAGAAGATGGTTTTATTTGGAGATAGAAGTGAAACGTGTATAAGATAGATAAGTACAGGAAGTCTTTATTTAATTAGTCAATTATAGGGGGGATTTTACATGGAAGTTGGATTAATCGGTCTTGGTAAAATGGGCTATAACTTAGGATTGAATTTACTTGACCACCAACATCAGGTGGTTGCATATGATTTAAACACAACGGCAGTAAAAGAAATGGAAGAAAACGGAGCTAAAGGTGCATCTAGCTTAAAGGAACTTGTTACGTCTTTATCATCACCAAAAATTTTATGGGTAATGGTTCCTCACACAGTAGTCGATTCCGTCATTGAGGAAATTTCTCCATTCTTAGAAATTGGCGATATCGTCATCGAAGCCGGAAACTCTCATTATAAAGAATCAATCCGTCGTTACGAGCAACTTAAAGAAACTGGCGTACATTACATGGATGCAGGTACTTCAGGTGGAACAGAAGGTGCTAGACAAGGAGCTTGCTACATGATCGGTGGAGACCCTGAGGCTTGGGAAGTTGTAGAGTCTTTATTCAAAGACACAGCAGTTGAAAATGGCTTCTTATATGCAGGTAAATCAGGCAGTGGTCACTTCTTGAAAATGGTTCATAACGGCATTGAGTATGGCATGATGGCGTCAATCGGTGAGGGATTCGAGTTACTAGAGAAGAGTGACTTTGATTATGACTATGAAAAAGTTGCGCGTGTTTGGAATAACGGCTCGGTCATCCGTTCATGGCTAATGGAATTAACCGAAAACGCATTTTCAAAAGATGCCAATTTAGATGAGATTAAAGGCATCATGCATTCATCTGGTGAAGGTAAATGGACGGTCGAAACAGCGTTAGAATTACAAACAGCTACACCGGTTATTGCGATGTCATTATTGATGCGTTACCGCTCATTAGAGAATGACACCTTTACAGGTAAAGTGGTAGCTGCTCTACGTAATGAATTCGGTGGACATGCAGTAGAAAAAAGTGATAAAAAATAGTCTTTTGAGTTTAGATGTTGAATAAAACCATTAAAGCAAAATCAAATCCACTTACATGAAAGGGGAACCACTAATGAAAATCTATGATATTTCTTCACCTATCTTTGAAGGAATGCCGGTATACAAAAACAAACCCGAGAAGCAGCCGAAAATTAAGAGCGTAACTAATGCGCATGTAACTGAGTCTCGACTTGAGTTAGACGTCCATTCTGGGACACATATAGATGCCCCTTTACACATGGTGAATGATGGAGAAACGTTCGAAACAATTCCGCTAGAAGACTTAGTAGGTCCAGTTAAAGTCCTCGATTTCATGCATATCAAAGATGGGATCACAAGAGAAGACTTAGAGAAGTTCAATCTTCAAGAGCAAGACTTTGTTTTATTCAAAACAAAAAATTCTCTAGACGAAGACTTTAATCCTGAGTTTATTTATTTAAAAGAAAGTGGCGCTAACTACTTAGCTGAACTAAAAATTCGCGGAGTAGGAATTGATGCACTCGGTGTTGAGCGCAGCCAACCAAATCACCCAACTCATAAAGCACTATTTGGTGCGAACATTATCGTTATAGAAGGCTTACGTTTAAGTGAAGTAGTAGCAGGATCTTATTTCATGGT
>JBFELW010000294.1:0-3767 GCA_041551995.1 Paenisporosarcina sp. | reverse complement strand
TCTTGCCGTATTTTTACCATACAGTTCCCTCCTGATTTGTTCATAGTTTAGATGTTCTACCCACAGCTTGTACCAGATTCACAGGTTTTATTCACATAATCTTCTTGATATGCTTGAATCAGAGAGGAAATATCGATACAATTTCGTGTAGAATTGAATAAGGAAAGAAAAATCACGTAAAAAGATGTAAAAGCATACGAAAAAAACACTATACTATTAAGAATAGAAAGGGTTGTTGACAAATGACAACCGAATTTAGAGTTTGCGATGATTGTCAGGGCGTTCATTTAAAAACATTAATTCCTAAGTTAAAAGAAATCGATCCTGATGCATCGATTGATATAGCGTGTCAGTCATACTGTGGCCCAGGACGTAAAAAAACATTCGCATTCGTTAATAACCGCCCACTGGCTGCACTTACTGAAGATGAACTAATGGAAAAAGTACGTGCCAAATTAAACAAATAATCTAGCCGCAACTTTCAAATAAGAAAATAAAAGTAACTTGTAAAACCGCCTTCATAGAGGAGCGGTTTTTCTTTGTCACTTTCCTTGCTATAATAAAATTATTAGAAAGTTACTGATATGGGGTGTCCAGGTGAGTTATGCTACGCAGAAGTTGGTAGAAGAAAAAGTGTTTAAAGATCCAGTTCATCGCTACATTCATGTGCGAGATCAAGTCATTTGGGATTTAATAGGGACACGCGAATTTCAACGTTTACGCCGTATTAAGCAACTTGGAACGACATATTTAGTGTTTCATGGAGCGGAGCATAGTCGGTTTCATCATTCATTAGGTGTGTACGAAATCGTGCGACGTATAATTGATGATATTTTTAAAGGGCGTCCAGAATGGGACGAGTCTGAGCGTCTCGTAGTGCTCTGCGCTGCCCTATTACATGACTTAGGACACGGACCATTCTCTCATGCATTCGAAAATGTATTTGAACTGGATCATGAGAAATTCACACAAGCTATTTTGACAGGGGATACTGAAATTAATGCCATTTTACGTCGTGTTTCTCCTCAATTTCCACAGGACGTGTCAGATGTAATTGGAAAAACATATGCCAATAAGCAAGCTGTGAGCCTGATATCAAGTCAAATTGATGCAGATCGTATGGATTACTTACAAAGAGATGCTTATTTCACGGGTGTTAGCTACGGTCATTTTGATATGGAAAGAATTTTGCGTGTCATGCGACCTCGAGAAGATCAAGTTGTATTCAAGAAAAGTGGGATGCATGCAGTAGAAGATTACATTATGAGCCGTTATCAAATGTATTGGCAAGTATACTTTCACCCCGTATCAAGAAGTGCTGAGGTCATCTTAACTAAAGCATTGCATCGGGCGAAAGAATTGAGCATGACAGATTACCAGTTCGATTTTGAACCACGACATTTCGAAAAATTCTTTAATCGAACATTTACATTAGAGGACTATCTCGCATTAGATGAAGGTATAGTTATGACCTATTTCCAGGCATGGATGAAAGAGAAAGATGAGATTTTAGCTGACTTATGTGAACGATTTATTAATCGTAGACTTTTTCAATATATCGAATTTGACCCTGCCAAAGACTACAGGAAACTATCAGAGCTTGAACAATTGTTTAAAGAGGCAGACATTAATCCGCTATACTACTTAGTCTTTGATTCATCGTCAGATTTACCGTATGACTTTTATAGACCAGGAGAAGAAGGGGAACGAGTACCAATCCATTTACTAATGCCAAACAATGAGCTCAGTGAATTGTCCAGATCATCTGATATAGTTGAAGCCATCTCTGGAAAGCGAAGAACGGATCACAAGCTTTATTTTCCAGAAGACTTCATTATGCAAAATGATGGAAAGAATGAAACAGCGAAAAAGAAGATTTTACAGCTGTTAAAAGGTGAAAATCATGGCGGAGGTGAATGAACTTGTTAGAAGAACATGCCAAAATCGTGCAATTCATTACACTTGCAGGAGAAGTAAATGGACGTAAGAAATTGCAGAAAATGGTGTATATAGCAAAGAAAATGAATTTACCATTCCAAGAAAAATACGAATTCCACATGTATGGTCCATACTCGGAAGAGCTGACTCTACGTGTGGAAGAGTTATGCAATATGGGGTTTTTGTCTGAGCAAATGGAAGACAAAGGTTCCTATGTGAAATATACATATGGAAGTACAGATGAGGGTAAACTATTCCTAAACACGATGAATCAACAACACACAAATTTGTCTCTATGCGTTGAAAAATTAAACAGCAGAAAGTCACGTTTTTTAGAACTTGTATCCACTCTTCTTTATTTCGATTACTTACCTAGAGAAGAGCAAATTAAAAAGATTCAGGTAGTCAAAGGAAAACTGAATTTTTCAGAGGATGAACTAAACGAGGCATTTGGCTTTATTCAAGAGCTGGAAGTGTGTTTAAAACAGTAAAAAAAGGAGCTGTCCAAGAGTCGTTTGAAATGACTTTAGAACAGCCCTCTATTGATTAAGTTATCTTTAATAAACAAAATGAGAAGGGCTGACTTATAAGTCCATCAGATAAGAAGACAAGTGATGAAAAAGAGTCATTTTTCTTAAAAACTATTTTATGTTTTTTTCGAAAGCAAAGCTGTACTGTGTATTACTCTTGATTTCTATCCCTAAAGAATGTAGTGAAAAGTGGCGACTCCAGCGGGAACAGCGTGTCCAAGTGAGACCCCACTAGGTTGAACGAAGGCTAAAAACGCCACATCGTGTGGCAACGCCTACGTGACCAACATCCTGTTGGCCTTACGGACCGCCCGCGGAAAGCGTCCACTTGAAACGGAAATCAACAGTTTATTTATCGCTAAATAATTTACCAGCGACTGCATAATGATTTTTTGGCATATCTTCAATAAACACAACTACATTCTCTATTGGTGCATTTACTGTCTCTGAAACGGCAGCTGATACCTTCTCAACAAGTGCACGTTTTTGTTCATCGGTGCGACCTTCAATCATTTTAACTGTTACATATGGCATTGGGAGTCCTCCTCTTTCACAAAAGTTTGTATATTCGTTATAATAACAGAACGGAGGTGACTTACGCATGACAAGTGAAGAAAAACCAAAGCAAAAACTTGGATTTACAATCATAAAAAATGACCCCACAGATGGCCATGGTGGTTACGGTATTGGCTCATTAACATTAGAACATGTGTCACCTGTGATTATTGATGTTGCCGAAAAAACAGCAAAAGTTGAAATAGGGGCCATGCATGCTCGAAGTGACACGGAGCGTGGTATTAAATTTACAATGAACCGTGAAGACTCAGCAGGTGGCAAACTATTTTGGCTTGTATGGGTTACGATTGACTACAAAGCTGAGGGACCTTATTACGCAGGCATAACAGGCTGTGAAATGATTATTAACCGTGAAAAACGAAGAGGATATAAGCTACTAGCTGACCATGTCAACCGGATGGATAAATCAATGAAACGTCATATTATTGTCGATCACATGGACGATGAATCAAAACGAATTTTACGTGAATTTCTTCAATCGCATAATCAAGAAATGTGGGATAGAAGCGAGCAGAAATTGCATAATGAATTAAATACCTAGTTTTTACAAATCAGTGTACAAAATGTGACATTATTCTTTGTCGTTTGATATATTGTTGAATCTGCTCACAAAAGCAAGTACACTAAATGTATAGCTTATAATAATGAGCTAGGACAATTGGAAACGCGTCTGAACATGAGTGCCGTGCGACATTTGTGTCAAACCCAAGCCAAATGCCCCAT
>JBFELW010000293.1:0-3769 GCA_041551995.1 Paenisporosarcina sp. | reverse complement strand
GATATTCGTCATTTTTATACAAATGATGTGCGATTTGTTTCGCAATTCCACCGGACTGAAGTGTAAGGAGGAGATCACATGCTCGTTTCGACTAAATGGTTAGCAGAATATATTGATACAAAAGGATTGGCTCCGGCTGATCTTGCAGAGAAAATTACACGATCAGGTATTGAAGTTGATGGAATTGTTGATCGCTCACACGGAATGACAAATGTAGTGGTTGGTCATGTTCTAGAGCGTATTAAACATCCTGAAGCAGACAAATTGGCAATTTGCCAAGTCGATGTTGGAGAAGAAGTGACACAAATTATATGTGGTGCACCCAATGTAGCAACTGGACAAAAAGTGATTGTTGCCCGTCCAGGAGCAATTTTACCTGGTGGTATTAAAATTAAAAAAGCGAAGCTTCGCGGAGAAGAATCGAATGGTATGATTTGTTCACTTCAAGAACTAGCAATTGAAGGGAAGCTTGTACCTAAAGCATATGTAGAAGGTATTTACGTATTGCCTTCGGATACACAAGTAGGTGCAGATGCACTTGAAGTATTAGGCTTAAATGATACCGTGCTAGAACTTGGATTGACCCCAAATCGTGCAGATGCCATGAGTATGCTTGGAGTGGCTTATGAAGTAGGTGCCATCCTTTCGGAAGATATGAAATATCCGGAAGTTGTCTACACTTCTTCAAAAGAAGTGGCTAAAAATGTTCTGAAACTTAAAGTTGAAGACCTTGATGCAAACCCGATGTACGTTGCAAAAGTAGTGAAGAACGTTGTTATTGGCGAGTCTCCATTATGGTTACAACAACGTTTGATGGCCGCAGGCGTGCGACCTCATAATAATGTAGTTGACGTGACTAACTATGTTCTTATGGAATATGGTCAGCCTCTTCATGCATTTGACTACGATCGCTTAAAAACTGGTGAAATCGTTGTTCGTGCCGCACATGTTGGCGAAAAGATTACAACATTAGACAATCAAGTACGTGAATTACAAGCTCATCATTTAGTCATAACAAATGGGCTAGAACCTATTGCAATTGCAGGAGTAATGGGTGGCGCTAATTCAGAAGTTCATGATGGAACGACAACCGTTGTTATTGAATCTACATACTTTAAACCAGCTTCAGTTCGTCAAACATCAAAAGACCATAATTTACGTAGTGATGCAAGTTCACGTTTTGAAAAAGGTGTGGACCCGAACCGTGTAGAGGCAGCTGCAGAGCGTGCGGCACAATTGATTGCTGACCTTGCAGGTGGAGAAGTTTTACACGGTAGTGTAACAATCGATGAATTGGATAAAACACCGAAGGAAGTTGTCGTCTCTCCTGATTTCATTAACAATCGTTTAGGAATGAAGATTCCTTTAGAAGAAATGACGTCAATCCTTTCTCGTTTAAAATTTGATTTTGAAGCAGCGAATGGTCAGCTATACATCAAAGCACCAACACGCCGTCAAGATATTCAAATTGAAGAAGACATTGTTGAAGAAATTGCCCGTATTTTCGGTTATGATGATATCCCGTTAACTCTCCCTACTGGTGAACCTAAACCTGGTGGGTTAACGCCTTACCAGGCACAGCGTCGTATCGTACGAAACTACTTGGAAGGTGCAGGGTTACATCAAGCAATCACCTATTCATTAACCTCAAGAGAAGTAGCGCAGAGCTTTGCGCTAGAGTCAGCACCAGTTACAGAATTGTTAATGCCAATGAGCGAGGAACGCAGCACTTTACGTCAATCATTAATTCCTCATTTATTAGAAGCGGCAACTTATAATGTGGCACGTAAAGCTGACAGCGTTACCTTATTTGAAACGGGTTCAGTTTTCTTGGGTGAAACGGCAGAAGGACTTCCTTATGAAGAAGAGCATGTAGCGGCAATCATGACAGGGAAATGGCTTGACCACAGCTGGCAAGGTGAACGTAAAATGGTTGACTTCTTCGTGTTAAAAGGAATTATTGAAGGTTTAGTCGCGAAGCTTGGATTAGAAAATCTTGTGACATATGAACAAGCACAAGTAGATGGTTTACATCCAGGACGGACTGCTAAAATTAAACTTAGTGAAAAGCTCGTTGGTATCGTGGGTCAACTTCATCCAACGGAACAGAAGAAACGTGACTTAAAAGAAACGTATGTAATGGAACTTAATTTAGCCAATTTACTATCATTTTCTTTGGAGCCATTACTGTATAAACCAGTACCAAGATTCCCGTCTATCTCACGTGACATTGCATTAGTTGTAAATCGTGAACAAGCGGCAGGTGAACTTGAAAAAATCATTCGCAGAGCCGGTGGTAAGTTACTAAAAGATATTCGTGTATTTGATTTATACGAAGGCGATAAGATGGAAGAAGGTAAAAAGTCAGTAGCGTTCTCCCTAACTTATGAAGATCCTGAACGAACATTGACAGACGAAGAAGTTGTTAAAGCTCATTCAAAGGTTTTAAAAGCACTTGAAGAGCAAGGAAATGCTCAATTACGAGGTTAACTAATAATAGGCTGTTTTCATTCACGGATTATGTGAATGGAAACAGCTTTTTTGTTAGCTATTCAAGTGTTATGAAAAAGGCTTCAAGTAAAAGTGAATATCCCTACTTTCCTTTTTTCTTATTTGCCAGTTCTATTGCTTTTCGAGTATTGGCGAAATGCCACTTGGTTATAGACTTAAGTTCTTCTTCACCTTTTGCTAAAATAATTCGGGCAGCGACCTCATCTACTTTCGAGCTCGCACCTTTTGGAATGGTAACACCCGCTTTTTGACTAAGCTTATCCATTTCTTCCAAAAAGGCAACACGTGCTAAAATAGAGGCGGCAGCCACCGATACATGAAGCTGTTCCGCTTTAGTTGAGAATAAAACATTTTCACGAATGATTTCTTCCTCCGCTTTTATATGATTGTAGTAAATACCACGCTCTGCGAATTGGTCTATCAAAATAAAATCGGGTTTATCTGGTGAGATTTTATTTAGTACATGTTTAAGAGCTTGATTATGAAGTAATGCCTTGATCTTTCCTTGTGACCACCCTCTTGCTTGCACCTTATTATACTTTTCATTACCCAGTACAAGAATACTGTGACTTAGGGTGTTCTTGAGATCAGGTGCTATTTTACGCATAAGGTCATCTGTCAGCATTTTCGAGTCTTTGACACCTAAGAATTGCACGAGTTGAACTTGGTCAGCAGGAACGTAACAAGCAGCAACTGTCATAGGACCAAAAAAGTCACCAGTTCCGGTTTCATCAGAACCAAGTACAGATTTTAAAGCAAAACCTTCAGGCAACGTATCTCCTTTGGAAGAACTAACTTTTTTGACTGATTTTTCTGGTGCCATACCCCAGCGCAACGCTTCACGAGTGGCACCACCACCTTGAAATAAGACTTTTCCGGATTTGTAGGCGGTGATCGAAGTGTCTGATAGTTTGGCAGCAAATACAACTCCAGGTGCATTCCTGTCGATTTTACAATTTAAATAATGAGAAATAACTTCTTTTAGTTGAGATGTCGTTAACTGAAGTACTTGGTTTGTCATGATAGCATCCTTTCTAGGCTCTGTATTCACATGTGCATCCATTTCATGGTATGATAGTTTCTAGTATTTTGTTGGGGAGGGTCGACTTTGTCAGAGTTACATAAAAATCGAATTTCAGTAGATATATATGGACAATCTTATAAAATAATCGGAACCGAAACAAGTGGCCATATGCGACTTGTCGCTTCTATGGTTGATGATAATATGCGTGAAATTAGTATGCATAATCCCTCACTT
>JBFELW010000292.1:0-3780 GCA_041551995.1 Paenisporosarcina sp. | reverse complement strand
TATCGAGAGAGCATGCTCTCTCGATACCTTTTGTAAAGCCTTACTGCTCGTGAGATCCAATGCATCTCTCACATTCATATAGGTATGATTCGTGTTGTTCTTCAATCTCACACCCACATTCACGGCATTCTTTTTTTGGTAAGTTCCGATAATACTCAACTGATTTCATTTTGTTTCACTCCCATTTTCAATTTAATTTTTTATATCCAGGCAGTGTTAGGAATTCTATAAAGTCATCTTGTAATGTCAGAGTAGTAAATAATTCACTTGCTTCTTCAATTTTCCCTAAATCAAAAGCATTTTCACCGATACTTTGTTTAATTTGTTCAAGTTCTTCTTTTAGAAATTCCTTAAATAAAGGAATATTGATATTTCGTCCATCGTCGAGTATTCCTTTAGGATGACGAATCCACTGCCAAACTTGAGATCTTGAAATTTCAGCCGTTGCAGCATCTTCCATCAAGTTATTGATTGGTGCAGCACCGTTTCCTGAAAGCCAGGAAGCGATGTATTGGATTCCAACATTAATATTAGACCGTAGTCCCTTTTCAGTTATTGTGCCTCTAGGGACCTCTACAAGGTCTTCAGCAGTTACTTGTACGTCTTCTCTTTTCTTATTTATCTGATTTGGAGTGGGCATGTACTGATTGAATTCTTTCATAGCAACGCTTACAAGACCAGGGTGGGCAACCCATGTGCCATCGTGTCCATCTATTGCTTCACGGCGTTTATCTTCATGCACGTTTTGAAAGGCTGCCTCATTTGCCTTCTCGTCATTTTTAATTGGAATTTGGGCAGCCATCCCACCTAGAGACGGAGCATTTCTGCGATGACATGTTTTAATACAAAGCTGTGTGTAAGATCGCATAAACGGTACAGTCATCGTTACTTGGCTACGATCAGGCAGAATCATTTCAGGACGGTTACGTAGTCGTTTTAAATAACTAAAAATATAATCCCACCGTCCACAATTTAGACCTGCAGAGTGATCACGAAGTTCATATAAAATTTCATCCATTTCAAAGGCTGCAAAGATGGTTTCGATCAATACAGTTGCTTTAATCGTTCCATTTGGTATACCGAGTTCCTCTTGAGCAAAAACGAATACATCGTTCCATAACCTTGCTTCTAAGTAACTTTCAATCTTCGGTAGGTAGAAATAAGGACCAGACCCTCTATCAATTAATTCCTTCGCATTATGGAAAAAATATAGCCCGAAGTCGAACAAACTGCCGGAAATGGGTTCTCCATCAATCAAAACGTGTTTTTCAGTCAAATGCCAGCCCCTTGGTCTAACGAGCAATACGGCAATTTCATCATTTAAAATATACTTTTTTCCGTTTGATAGTTGCTCAAATTCTATTTCTCTTCGTACCGCATCTCTGAGGTTCAACTGTCCTTCAATCAAGTTGCCCCAAGTTGGCGAGGTCGCGTCTTCCAAATCTGCCATAAATGTTTTCGCGCCTGAATTCAAGGCGTTAATCATCATTTTTCGGTTTACGGGACCGGTAATTTCTACACGTCGATCTTGAAGATCATCTGGAAGAGGAGAAATTGTCCAATTTCCATCCCGTATATGTTTCGTATCTGGTAAGAAATCAAGTTTCTCACCATTATCTATTTGTTTTTGTCGTATTTGTCGATTTGCCAGTAAGCTCTCTCTTCGACTATTAAATGTTTGATGTAAAGAGTAAATAAACTCCATAGCTCGTGGCGTTAAAATTTCTTCACTTTCGGCTGACACTTTACCTATTATCCTCATACTCTCCTGCATGTTCTTAATCAGTGGTATCACCCTTTCACATGTTTTACTATTTTATTTTTCAAGCAAATTGAGCTGTTTCTGTCGAGCCTTTCATTGCGGTTGTCGAAGACGTTCCACCGGAAATCACTTGGGACACCTCGTCAAAGTACCCTGTACCCACTTCACGTTGGTGTTTTGTTGCGGTGTAACCTTTTGATTCATTCGCAAATTCAGCTTGTTGAAGTTTAGAGTAGGCTGCCATACCATTCTCTTTATAATCATGCGCGAGTTCAAACATACTATGGTTCAATGAATGGAAGCCTGCCAGAGTGACGAATTGGAATTTGTATCCCATCTTGCCAAGCTCAATTTGGTAATTTTTAATCGTGTCATCATCGAGTTTCGCTTTCCAGTTAAATGAAGGCGAACAATTGTATGCTAGAAGTTTCCCTGGGAATTGTGCATGAATGGCATCGGCAAATTGTTTTGCTTCCTCTAGATTTGGATGTGATGTTTCACACCAAATTAAATCTGCATAAGGTGCATATGCTAAGCCTCGTGAAATTGCCTGATCAATACCTGCAGTTGTTCTGTAAAAACCTTCGAGCGTTCGTTCACCTGTAATGAACGCAGAATCTGCTGGATCAATGTCGCTTGTAATTAAATCCGCAGCATCTGCATCTGTTCTTGCTATTAACAGTGTTGGCACTCCCATAACGTCTGCCGCTAGTCGTGCAGAGATTAAATTCCTTACTGCATTTTGAGTAGGTAGCAAAACTTTACCGCCAAGATGTCCACATTTCTTTTCTGATGCTAGTTGATCTTCAAAATGAACACCTGCAGCACCGGCTTCAATCATGGCTTTCATTAACTCGAAACAATTCAATGGTCCACCGAAACCTGCCTCTGCATCCGCTACGATTGGAGCAAACCAATCGAAACCTTCTGTATCCTCTACGTGATCGATTTGATCTGCTCTTTGTAAAGCTTGATTAATCCGTTTCACAACAGAAGGAACACTGTTTACAGGATACAAGCTTTGGTCCGGATACATTTGACCAGAAAGGTTTGCATCCGCTGCCACTTGCCAGCCGCTTAAGTAAATTGCTTTTAATCCTGCCTTCACTTGTTGTACTGCCTGGTTCCCTGTGAGAGCACCTAGTGCATTCACAAAGTCTTCTTCTTGAAGTGATTGGAACAATCGATTTGCTCCTCTAGTTGCAAGTGTATGTTCAATCTGAACCGAACCTCTTAATCTCACTACATCCTCTGCAGAATATGGACGGGTAATTCCGTCCCATCTGCTATCTTCTGCCCATCCTTTTGTTAATTGTTCAGCCTGTTCTTTTCTACTTGTCATTTCATCCACGCCCTTCAAATTTTAAATTTACTACTAATTTTTAAAAAACTGTTTTATAACAGTTGATGTTTATGTATATTAATATATAACAGAGAATTTATTGTGTCACCACTTTAGGACAGAACGTCTTATTTTATGATAGAAACATATATAGAAAGATAGAAGTAAGGGGGATTCAAGTGGAAAGAGAACTGATACAGCAAATCTCTATTTTTATGAAAGAGTGGGTTCCAAAAGAAGCATCTATCGCTATCGTCTTTGATAGTCGGTATGTCTATTACAACGCGGGGCTACATGACATTCATATAGAGGTTGGCCATTATATTGAGGCCGGAAGCATTGCGGAAAATACGCTTACCAATAACTACAGAACAGAAGGCTTGGTGGAACAATCTTTAAATACCATTTCTTATTATGGAATTGGCTATCCAATACAGAGTAAAGATCAACTTGCTGCGGTAATCGTCATTCTTCCTCCAACCTATTTCTATCAACAAAATAAGCCACTTAGTTTTCTAACTGGGAGAATAGATGATATATGGTGCCCTATACCACTCGAACAAGTATCTTATATTGAAAGTCAACTGAAGAAAACATGGTTTTATTCGAATGGAGTAGGCTACAGTTCAATTCACACACTAAAAGCATTAGAGCAACAGTTACCCAATTCCTTCTT
>JBFELW010000291.1:0-3780 GCA_041551995.1 Paenisporosarcina sp. | reverse complement strand
TTCTTTGTTATGATGGAGACTCTGCGGGCTGGGAAGCGGCAAAGCGTGCTTCAGAAATGCTCGTCAATGAGAAAATGAAAACGGAAATTGCGTTATTACCTGAACAACTAGATCCAGATGACTATGTAAAAAAATATGGTCCAGAAGCTTTTAAAACACAAGTCATTGACCGACCTCACGCTTATCTCGCATTTATGATGATGGCAGCACGAAAAAACAAAAACTTTCAATTTGAAAATGATACACTGCAATATGTTCAAGAAGTTTTAGAACACTTAGTTCAGAGATCATCACCTGTAGAACGAGATTTGTATATTCGGCAGATAGCGAAAGAAACAGAGATTTCTGAAGATGCCATCTATCAACAGTTTCGAAAAATTGAAGGAAAATCTTTGAAGCAACAATCGAAACAGCCGGTTATATTACAGAATTTTGCACAACCTGTAAAAAACAAACTTGTACAAGCCATTAATCGTGCTGAAAAATTATTATTATCTCACATGCTACATCACATAGAGATTGTCGACCAATTGCATCGAGAACATGGTACCCATGTATTCTTTCATGATTCTTATGAAGCCATTTTTGTTCGGCTCATTGGTTTCTACGATAGACATGCACAAGTCGATACACATCGTTTTTTAGAAAGTCTGGAAGATAGCGAATTACGTAAATTAGTAATGGAAGCAACGTTAACAGAACGAGATCCTGAACATGCTTTAGAAGAAGTCTCTGACTGTTTGCGACAAATAAATAAACACCGAATTGAGCTTCAAATACAGTTGAAAATGCACGAATCTAAAGAAGCTGAAAAACTTCAAGATATGAAACGCGCACTAGAGATTGCAAAACAAATTATCGATTTGAAAAAATCGTTATCAACAATTTAAATTGGTTGGTTGTAGAAGGAGGAAGACTTATGGCGGACAAGTCTGAACGTTCAAAAGAAGTTGAAACAGAGGTAACATTAGAAGAGGCAAAGAAATCTCTTGTTGAATCGGGGAAAAAATCAGGAGAATTGACTTTTGCTGATATAGCTGAGAAATTATCCGTATTTGAGTTGGAATCCGATCAAATAGAAGAATTTATCGAACAGCTTGAAGCCCAAGGTGTTGAACTTGGCCGAAAAGATGGCGATGAAGAAGACTTAGAGAAGTTAATGAAAAAAGGGCAAGAAGAAGAAACATTCGATTTGAACGATTTAAGTGTTCCACCAGGCGTTAAAATAAACGATCCAGTACGAATGTATTTAAAAGAAATTGGACGTGTAGATTTACTGTCGGCTAATGAAGAGATAGAACTTGCAAAACGGATTGAAGCTGGAGATGAAGAAGCTAAAAAACGTCTAGCAGAAGCAAATCTACGATTGGTCGTTAGTATAGCAAAAAGATATGTTGGGCGAGGCATGCTTTTCTTGGATCTTATTCAAGAAGGGAACATGGGTCTTATTAAAGCTGTAGAAAAATTTGATTTTAGAAAAGGCTTTAAGTTTAGTACGTATGCTACATGGTGGATTCGCCAAGCAATAACACGTGCGATTGCAGATCAAGCACGTACTATACGAATTCCCGTTCATATGGTAGAAACCATTAATAAGCTAATAAGAGTACAACGTCAATTGTTGCAAGATTTAGGTCGGGAACCTTCTCCAGAGGAAATTGGTGAAGAAATGGAACTGCCAGCTGAAAAAGTGCGAGAGATATTAAAAATTGCACAAGAGCCAGTCTCTTTAGAAACACCAATTGGTGAAGAAGACGATTCACATTTAGGGGATTTCATTGAAGATTCCGACGCACAATCACCTTCTGACCATGCTGCATACGAATTACTTAAAGAACAATTAGAAGATGTGCTAGATACATTAACCGATCGTGAAGAAAATGTTTTACGTTTGCGATTCGGTCTTGATGATGGACGGACACGTACACTTGAAGAAGTAGGTAAAGTGTTCGGAGTTACCCGTGAACGTATTCGTCAAATAGAAGCAAAAGCGTTACGAAAATTACGTCACCCTTCTAGAAGTAAACGGTTAAAAGACTTTTTAGAGTAAAATATGAAGACATCCTTCTATAGGGTGTCTTTTTTTATGACAAAAAATGCTATAATTATTTGAAAAATGCTCTTCATAAGAGGGGGATATTATTTTGAGTGCACAAAAAAAACAAATAATTTTAAGTGAAATTCAATTTTGGAAGAAAAATAACTTATTACCTGCTCATTATTGTGACTTTTTGTTGGCACTTTATGCCCAAGGGGAAGGCATAGATGACAAAAAAGAAGGGAAATTATCCAACTCTTTATTAGCAAAAGATAAAAAGAAAAAAATGATTATGATTGCCCTCATCATACTTTTAACTAGTACAGTTTTAGTATTTTTATTTACCCTTAATGCGTTTGGAGTTCTTCCTATTCTCATAACAAGTGTGTTTGCATTTCTTCTTTTACTTGCTACTATGAAACTATCAAGAAAGAGAACGATTTATGGCCCTATACTATTTGTTTCCAGTGCACTGTTAATCTTAGGATTATCATTTAAGGTTTGGGGTGTTTATTTTTCTGAAAGTCCATACATTTTATTAGGTCTCATCGCGGTAAATTGTATCATGTGGTTAATCTCTGGATTATTGTTAAAGTTACCTTATTTCACCCTATCTGGGATAGTGGGATGTGTTCTTGTTGTAGGGTCTATCGTGTTACTGTAAAGATAGAGAGTTTGAATGTTTGAATATTTCCGATATAATGAGTAATGTAAACGCTTTAAAAAATAAAGGGGTTGAAATAAGTGAATTTTGATTTATCACAAGAACATCAAATGATCCGTAAATCAGTACGTGAATTTGCAGATAAAGTGGTTGCACCTGGTGCGATTGAGCGTGACCGTACGAAAGAATTCCCTACAGACATCTTTAAACAGTTATCCGATATGGGGATGATGGGGTTGCCGTTTAGTGAAGAGTTTGGTGGAGCGGGAGCGGACACTATTAGTTTTGCAATTGTAACTGAAGAGTTAAGTCGTGCATGTGCCTCAACTGGAATTACATATTCTGCACATATATCGTTAGGTGGGGCACCAATAAATTTGTTTGGAACAGAAGAACAAAAACATAAATACTTAACGCCGATTTGTACAGGGGAGTCCTTTGGGGCATTTGGGTTAACTGAATCAAATGCTGGATCAGATGCTGGTGGTACACAAACTACGGCTAAAGAAGATGGCGACGACTTTATTATTAACGGAAGTAAAGTGTTTATTACGAACGCTAGTTATGCTAAACATATGGCTATTACAGCCATTACAGGTATGAAAGATGGAGTAAAAGAAATCAGTGCAATTATTGTTCCGACTGATGCAGAAGGCTTTAAAATAATTGACAACTATGAAAAAATGGGATTGAATGCATCGAATACCACTGAACTTGTTTTCGAGAATGTAAGGGTCCCAAAATCTAATTTATTAGGTAAACGCGGTGAAGGATTCCGTCAGTTCTTGGTAACTTTAGACGGTGGTCGTATCGGAATAGGAGCAATGGCAGTTGGCATTGCACAAGCGGCATTTGAAAAAGCACTTCAATATTCAAAAGAGCGCAAGCAATTTGGAAAACCATTATCAGACTTCCAAATCACTCAATTTAAACTAGCTGATATGGCTATGAAAATTGAGTTAGCCCGCACAATGGTTCATAAGGCAGCATGGTTGAAAGATCAAGGGCGTGCTTTTTCAAAGGAAGCTTCTATGTGTAAGTTATATGCTTCGGAAATTGCGATGGAAGTTGCTGATCA
>JBFELW010000290.1:0-3799 GCA_041551995.1 Paenisporosarcina sp. | reverse complement strand
TGTCTCTTGGTTAGGGAAGAAAACACCTAATCCTTCTGCAACTTTAACTTCTTCTGCATCTTCAGAGTTCAACATTTGCCCTAAGTAGTATGTGTTCATAATCGCAACATCACCGATACCTGCAGCGATTGCTTTAGCTTGATCGCGATCTCCACCTTCTGGATCTCTTGCAAAGTTAGTTACAAGTCCTGCAGCCCACTCTTTTGCTTTCTCTTCGCCTTCTATTTCAATGAAAGAAGCCAATAATGATTGATTATACACGTTTTCTCCACTACGAATCAAGACGCGACCTTTCCAGTCTTCTTCAGTTAAAGCTTCATACGTTGATAAATCTTCAGGTTTTACATTTTCTTGATTATAAACGATAACACGAGCACGTTTAGTTAAGCCGTACCACATTTGATCCGTATCTTGGAAGTTAGAAGGAATTTGCTCGTCTAACAAATCGCTTGATACTGCTTGGAGTAAACCATCGTCTTTCGCACGGAATAATCTTCCTGCATCAGCAGTGAAAAATAAATCAGCCTCTGTTGCATCCCCTTCACGCTTAATACGCTCAAGTAATTCATCTGCTTCACCTTTGATAATATTAACTTTGATACCTGTTTCTTCTTCAAACTTTGCGTAAAGCGTATCGTCTACATCATAATGACGAGCCGTATATAGGTTTACTTCTTTACTTTCGACTGTTTCTTTCGGTTCATTTTTTGTTGTGTCCTTAGACGTTGTATCGTTGCCACAAGCCGTTAAAGCAAGTAAAGCAAACATCAACAAGATATACAATGTTTTTTTCAATTGATATCTCTCCCTTTAATTATGTAGTAATCGTTATTGAAAACGATTCTCAATCTCAATTATAGACGTGTAACTGATAAAGTCAATAGATAGAATGCATTCGAATTATTCTAAAAACTCATATAAAAAAGAGAATGGATGACCACTCTCTTTCCTTTAACCATCTCTTCTATTTTTCCCACTTAACCGCATCGGAATAGTAATAGAACGTATTCGTTCCATAATTCTAGCTGCTTTGACTTGTTCTCGTTCGCCTTTACCCGAGTATGATAAGTGGTCTTCTAATCCATCATAATCAAAATTCGACGTAATGAATGTTGGTAAATTTTCAGCCATTCTATAGTGCAATACAGTTCCCAAAATCTCATCCCGTGTCCAACTTGACAATGTTTCTGCTCCCAAATCGTCTAGCATAAGAACAGGCGCTTTTTTTACATAGTCCACTTTTTCTTGCAGAGATTGATCCTGTATCGCATGTTTCATTTCTCTTAAAAACTCTGGTACATATACAAGTACTGTCTTGATTCTCTCTTCTGCAAGTTCATTAGCAAGTGCACCAAGTACATATGATTTTCCTACACCAAATTCACCATACACATAAAAGCCTTTTGATGGTAATTTACCAGTAGCTTTGACTTCATCCATAAATTCATTTGCGGCGGTTCCAAGACTTACCCGTGTATTGTGATCATATGTTACTGTAGCTAGCCTAGCCCGTAAGACATCCTTGGGCATATGCATACTCGAAATCATCGAAGAAACATGTCGACGTTCGTCTTCAACCGTTTTTTGTTTACAACGTGCATAATCAAGGTCAATTAATCCGTGACTAATGACTAATTGGGGGACGTAACCCTTCATGATATTTTTACAATTCGCCACATTTTCACAAGTCTCACAGTCATGGTTTTGCGTTGTATACTCATATAATTTCCCTAGACTGCGATCAACCATATCTTTGTTGACCACTTCGGCATTTTCATTGATAAAAGCTTGTACACCTTGATTTTCAAGAATTTCCGTTCTCATATTCTCATAACGCTTTGAAAATTCTGGAGCATTTACAACTCGTTTCAATGTTTCACTAATTGGTTCCATTTGATTTCGCCTGCCCCTCTGTTACACCGAGTTTCTCAAGCAACTGCTGTCTTTGAACTTCCCAATCTTCAGTAACTTCATTCTCAATTTGTTGCTTAGACGTACGATTTTCTTTTGCTTTAAAGAACCATTCAGGTACTTTTTCATCTCTTGTTCCTTTTTTACGGAAACTACTGGATGGTTTAGACGCAGCATTTTGCCAATCTAAATACTGATCGTGTTCTTTTCTAGAAATATCAATTGCTTCACGAGCTGTTTGGATATTCTCACGTTGCCAATGAGCAGCAATCTTATGTACATAATTTTTGTTGAGCTTCATCTTCGCTCGAATAAGAACAAATTGTAATAAGACATTTACTACAGGTGGCGGCAATTCGTACTTCATGACTAAATCATTTGCTAATTCAACTTCTACTGGCATGGGTTCGCGCCCTTTAGACAAGTCTCTTAACACTTCAAGTGGTGGTGTCTCTTCTAAATAGTTAATCAATAACTGGTCTTTTGATGGCTTTTCAACTTTTTCACTTGTTTCTGGTGTTTGAACATTCTGTTTAACTAGTTTTGGTGGTTTTGAAGAAACCGTTAATTTATAAAAATCAGCTGCTGTTTTCTTTAAACGTTCTTCGCTTATTCGATTCTGTTCATCTATGGCCAACATCACAACTTTTTGCATATCAATTGGATTTAATGAATATAAAAAGGCTACTTTAGCGATTATCTCTTTAACCGGAAGCGTCAGTACATTTGCTGGTATCATGACTTCCGATAAACCTGATTTCAATAAATCAAAATCAAAATCAAGTGAATAAAAGGGAATCTTGGATGGTCTCGACCCTTGTTCTTCTACTGAGTGGTCATATATATGACTCAGTTTGTTATAGTCGTGATTACTCTTGAACACATCTTTTAGTTCACGGGAAACATTTTCATACCCTTGGTGCGTCACCTGTTTCTTTATAAATCGATCTCTTACTTTAATATAGGCTTTCTCATGAATTACACTATAAAGAGAAGTCGCCAATATGGGTTCACTAAAGAAGGAGCTCGCACTTAAAGGTGCTAAAATCTCATATATAAATGCTCGTCCATCTTCTTTATCTAATTTCCAAGTTTTTAGTAATCCAATTGCTTCAAGTGCGACCCTGGCATCAAATATTTTTTTTAAAGGCATACCTAAAACATCCATTAAAAGGTAGTGGGATAAAGGTTCAGATTGTTGATATTCTGACTCTGCCCATAATGTAAAATACAGACTCATGGCGTCTGTACCGATAATTGGTTTATAAAGTAGTGTAACTAACTGGCGATCTTGGTCAGATAATGGATAAGGCATTTGAATGATGCAGCTATCAACCGGTTGGAGTTCTTTAAATAGAAATTGCATACATCATTGCCTCATTTCTTTATTACTTATCTTCAGGATTTTTCTTAAGTAAATCTTTCAGCTCTTCAATAAATACAGTGATATCTTTAAATTGACGATAGACCGAAGCGAATCTAACATAAGCAACCTCATCTATTTTAGATAATTGATCCATTACCATTTCACCGACTTCTTCTGATTTAACTTCAGAATTACCTATTCGACGCAATTCCTTCTCGATAGAAAAAACAACTTCCTCAAGCACAGCTAAAGATACTTGTCTTTTTTCGCATGCACGAATCAGTCCACGTAACACCTTTTCATGGCTAAACTCTTCTCTTGTACCGTCCTTTTTAACTACAATTAACGGCATTTCTTCAACTTTCTCGAATGTAGTGAATCTGAATGCACATTCCTCACACTATCGTCTTCTTCGAATCGCTTTATTATCATCAACTGGTCTTGAGTCAACGACTCTCGTTCCATTGAATTGGCATGTAGGACATCTCATATAATTTTTCTCCTGGTATTCGTTTTTCGTAT
>JBFELW010000289.1:0-3837 GCA_041551995.1 Paenisporosarcina sp. | reverse complement strand
TGGAAAATTGATATCAAGAGTGAAACAGATGCAAGAGAATTAGGCATATATCCATCTTCGCATGTGAGTAATGAATATGAAGATGAAGAATATGATAATGATGATGAATACGATGATACTATCGATTTATATAAAGACGACGAAGAATAATCAAAGAGGGTGAATTCTGATGTCGATTCAAAAAAAAATCCCCTTGCGTAAATGTTTGGCTACTAACGAAATGTTTCCTAAAAAAGAAATGATTCGAATTGTACGTTCAAAAGAAGGGGAAGTCACTGTTGATTTGACTGGAAAGAAATCAGGTCGAGGTGCTTACATTTCCAAGTCTGGGCAAGCGATTGAAGTGGCAAGAAAACGCAAAGTTTTGGACAATCAGTTAGAAGTGAAAATACCTGACCATATTTACGAAGAATTAGTAGAGATTATTTCGAAAGAGGGTTCAAAATGAATCCTAAACAAGCTATTTTACAATACCTAGGGTTAGCTACACGTGCTAGGAAAATAACGACAGGTGAAGAGTTAGTGGTAAAAGACATTCGTAGTAATCGAGCGAAAATCGTTTTATTGTCAACAGATGCTTCACCTAATACAAGCAAAAAAATTAAAGATAAATGTAAGTCTTACAACGTTGAGTTGCATGAATTCGGTGATCGATATGATCTCGGACATGCCACAGGAAAAGAGGCCAGAGTGGCACTCGCCATTATAGATGCCGGTTTCGCCAAAAAACTGTCCGGCCTTCTCAACGAAATAAACCGGGGGTGACCTAATGACCAAATTACGGGTTCATGAATATGCGAAACAAATTAATAAGACAAGTAAAGAAGTAATTGAACAACTAGGCAAGCTGAATGTCCAGGTATCAAATCATATGTCAACATTAGAAGGGGACTCTGTTTCTAAACTAGATTCAGTTTATAAAAAACCTTCTACACCTGTTGCAAAACCTGCGCAGACAAGCACTAATCCACAAGGGCAAAACACACGTCCGCAAGGAGATCGACCACAAGGGCAAAACACACGTCCGCAAGGAGATCGACCACAAGGGCAAAACACACGTCCGCAAGGAGATCGTCCACAAGGCAATCGTCCACAAGGTCAAAGCACACGTCCGCAAGGAGATCGTCCACAAGGGCAAAGCACACGTCCGCAAGGAGATCGTCCACAAGGGCAAAGCACACGTCCGCAAGGAGATCGTCCACAAGGGCAAAGCACACGTCCACAAGGAGATCGTCCACAAGGGCAAAGCACACGTCCACAAGGAGATCGTCCACAAGGGCAAAACACACGTCCTCAAGGCAATCGTCCACAAGGACAAAGCACGCGTCCACAAGGAGATCGCCCGCAAGGTCAAAATTCTCGACCACAGGGTAGCCGTCCACAAAGTACAACTCCCGCTAAACCTTCTCAAGGGGAAAGTAGAGGCGTAAGTACGAATGGAACAGCTCGTGATAAGCAAAAACAACAGACAACAGGAAATACAGATAACCGTAAGCAAGAACAAGGCAGTCAAACAAAAGAAAAGAAAGTTTTTGGTCAAAATCGTGCACCAGGCGGTGGGTTTAGTGGTCGTCCAGGTGGCGGTGGAAATCATCGTCCTGGTACAGGTAATCGTGCTGGACGTAAAGGAAAACGCAATCGTCAACCGGTTGCACCACCAGTACCAAGAAAAGAAAAAGAGTTACCAGAGAAAATTACTTTCTATGAATCACTGACTGTAGCAGAACTAGCGAAAAAATTAGGTCGCGAGCCATCAGAAATTATTAAAAAACTTTTCTTACTTGGTGTTATGGCTACCATCAACCAAGAACTTGATAAAGATGCAATAGAATTGATTTGTACAGACTATGTTGTAGAAGTAGAAGAAGAAATTCGTGTAGATATCACGGATTTAGAAGTTTACTTTGAAGATGAAGATGAAGTTCCTGGCGTGCAAAAAGAACGCCCTCCAGTGGTAACAATTATGGGACACGTTGACCATGGTAAAACAACTTTATTAGACTCGATTCGAAAAACAAAAGTAACTGCAGGTGAAGCTGGTGGTATTACACAACATATTGGAGCATACCAAATTGTTGATAAAGGGAAGAAAATTACTTTCCTAGATACACCAGGACATGCCGCATTTACAACAATGCGTGCTCGTGGAGCCAAAGTTACAGATATTACTATTTTAGTTGTTGCAGCTGACGATGGTGTTATGCCACAAACAGTTGAAGCTATTAACCATGCAAAAGCTGCAGAAGTTCCAATTATTGTAGCCGTAAATAAAATGGATAAACCTTCAGCAAATCCTGATCGTGTTATGCAGGAGTTAACGGAACACGGGCTTGTTTCTGAAGCTTGGGGTGGCGACACAATTTTCGCTAATATTTCAGCATTAACTGGAGAAGGAATTGACAACTTATTAGAAATGATTTTATTAGTTTCAGAAGTTGCCGAATACAAAGCTGACTCTAAGCGTCGAGCTATTGGGACAGTTATTGAAGCTCAATTAGACAAAGGCCGCGGATCAGTAGCAACACTACTTGTTCAAGATGGAACTCTTAAAGTAGGAGATCCTATCGTTGTTGGCCATGCATTCGGACGTGTTCGTGCAATGGTAAATGACCTTGGTCGTCGAGTGAAAGAAGCAGGTCCAAGTACACCTGTAGAGATCACTGGCTTAAGTGAAGTGCCACAAGCAGGAGATCGCTTTGTCGTATTTGAAGATGAGAAAACAGCTCGTCAAGTTGGAGAATCACGTGCTACAACGATGGTCCAAGAACAACGATCAGAAAAAACACGTGTAACATTAGATAACCTATTTGACCAGATGAAACAAGGTGAAATGAAAGAACTTAACATCATTGTAAAAGCAGACGTTCAAGGTTCTGTTGAAGCAATGGCAGCTTCATTAATGAAATTGGAAGTTGAAGGTGTTAATGTACGAATCATTCACACGGGTGCTGGTGCAATCACTGAATCAGATATCTCTTTAGCAGCTGCATCGAATGCAATCGTTATCGGGTTTAACGTAAGACCGGATACAAACGCGAAACGTGCCGCTGAAGCTGAAGGCGTAGATATTCGTTTACATCGTATTATTTATAAAGTTATCGAAGAAATCGAAGCCGCGATGACTGGACTTTTAGATCCTGAATTCCAAGAGAAAATCATTGGTCAAGCAGAAGTTCGTGAGACATTTAAAGTTTCTAAGATTGGTACAATTGCGGGTAGTTATGTAATCGAAGGTAAAATCGCGAGAGATAGCGGAGTACGTGTCATTCGTGACAGTATTGTCGTTTTTGATGGTGTGCTTGATTCACTTAAACGTTTTAAAGATGATGCAAAAGAAGTTGCAAAAGGGTATGAATGTGGGATAACTGTGAAAAACTATCATGATGTTAAAGAAGGCGACATCATTGAAGCTTATGTGATGGAAGAGATCAAACGCAAATGATTTCATATGCGGAATGTGAATTCATCATTCCGACGTCGCATTCGTTAAAAGAAAAGCGTGCTGTTTTACAGCGAATGCTGACTCGAACGAAGCAAAAGTTTAATGTTTCTATTTCTGAAATTGATCATCAAGATGTTTGGCAACGTACGAGGATTGCAATTGTTTGTGTCAGTTCATCAAGTGTAGCAAGTGATCGTGAACTCACGCATGCCATCAATTTTTTAGAATCAAATCCGGAATGGGAACGAACGGAAACAATCCGTGAACATTTATAGATAGAACAGAGGTGAAGCCATTATGGCGAATCGCTCAAATCGAGTAGCCGAACAAATGAAAAAAGAATTAGGTGAAATTATTGCACGTAAGTTAAAAGACCCAAGCGTAGGATTTGTTAC
>JBFELW010000288.1:0-3855 GCA_041551995.1 Paenisporosarcina sp. | reverse complement strand
TTCTAACATTTCTTCGATTTCCTTTCCTGTATACCCAGCAGCGATGAAGCATGCAATAATTGCCCCTGCACTTGTTCCCGCTACCCTTTGAAATCGAAATCCCTTCTCTTCCAATACCTGATATGCCCCCACTAATGCAAAACCTTTAATACCACCACCTGAAAACACGCCATCTATTAACATGGTTGAAGCCCTCCTTTTCCTAATCGTTTTTATACTGTAAGAAAAATGAAAGTAAATTAGAACTTCATTGACACCATATATAACAAACCTTGGTATAGAATACTTAAATGGTTGTAGCTTCAAATTAGTTACAGAACACTTGCTCTTGATAGAAAGATAGAGTTTTAACCACTCCTTTATCTAGATACTTCATATTGACAATCAGTCATTTGATTGAAAGGAAAACTCAAGTGTAAAAGCTTTTTACTCATGTATATTCCTTCCCTTTCACTCATTCTTGTATGACAACCTTCTGTCTAATAATACTTAAATTAATTAACAATATTTACCTCTTTTGAATTAATAATAGATAAATACCATATAAAAGTAAAGGCTTACGATTCAGTAGCTAATGAACGGTCAAAAATAGTTTAATTCCTAGCCTGGTACCTTTTCACTTTCATCATTTATTTAACAAATGAATAAAGAATATTTAAATGACTACAATAAAGATATAAAATTTAAGGGGATAGGTAATGTTATTATTTAAATATTTCAAGGATGATTCGGGTGAGTATTTAGGTATCCGAGATGAGTACGTCTACTATGTATTCATTCCTGTTTCTACAAAAAACGAGCATATCATCACATTATTTGACTTTGCTGAAACTAAAATTAAAGAGCACTATTTAGAAAACAAGGAAGAAATTCATCAAATGAAAACCTATTTGCCGGAAGACCCTCTGCTACTGGAAAGAATCGAAGCCGTCACTAACTACCAAAGGATTTATACGATAACTCATGATGAGTTTCTAGATTCTTACCCTGGATGAATACACAGTTTTTTATGCAGACAAGAAATACAGAATGGGAACTTCTAATGAAAGAAGTTCCCATAATATATTCGAGTGAGTATGAACAAATTGATACGCCTTAGTTAATCATTGGTTAAATAAGCGCTAAACAGCCAATGTTGCTTTTCATAGTAATAAATGGCATCACTAATTAACCCACCTGTGTAAGTATTATCGACGTTCTCGTCTATTTCTCTCAACTGATTAATTAATACTTGCATGTCTTTTACGACCTCACTTGCAGCTGTAGGTCCATTTATCTCAAGCTCGGATGGAACTTCAGTTATAGTAGCTAAAGTCAAAGCTTCGGATAAAGAGCCTACCGGGAAATGCCCAATCATTTTGATTCGTTCCGCAATCAGATCTATTTCTTCACTGACATGTTCATATAAAACCTCTGTTTTTTCATGGATATCAAAAAAACTTATACCCACAACATTCCAATGAAGGTTATGCCATTTAATAAATAACACTTGTAAATTGGCTAAGTACTTGTTCATTTCTTCTGCAGCACGTTTAGCCTCAATCGGGTTTAATCTTAAGCTTTGGGGGTTTACTCTGAAATCCATGCGATACCACTCCTATTTTTAATTATTACTAAAAAACCAGTACAAACTAATACATATTAATCTATGTTCCAGATTTTTGATTGTTACTAGTAATGACTAAAAACAGTTTATAATTTTAATCAAACAAAGAAGAATCCATCAAAAATAATCGTTGATGGATTCTTCTTTGTTCGATTATGTGTACTTATTTCAGATGCTTACACTCTGCTCTCCTAGCTGATGAGACTTGTCAGCCAATAGCTCTCCAATGAAGGAGGAAATGTTGTCTTGTGATATATCTCGATGATAATTATCTAAATGAAGATTGAGCATTTTTTGTTGTTTCTCGCAACGTAATGTCCTTATGATTTCCTCTTCAAGATCTGAGATTCCCCTCCAGTTATCCAAGTGATATACTAGCCCCCACTTTTTTAAGTTAATTAAGTTGATCTGCTCCTGTCCAGGCAACTCATGGTAAACGAAGATGGGGATTTTTTTATATAAACATTCACTGACCGTCACTCCTCCAGGCTTTGTAATAATCGCGTCAACTGTATCGTATAACTCGTTCATATCTTCTTTCGACGAAATGTAAGGCACTGGATGAATGAAGGGGTGATTCATTTTTAAAATCCAATTATACAATTTTTCATTTTTCCCACATAGCACTTTGTAAATGATATTGCCTGAAGGTTGAAGCGTTTCTATAAAGGTTTTTATAAGACCTATTCCTAGGCTACCGCCAGATATTACTACAGAAAAACCATCTTCCGACTTCAAAACTTGTTTATCTTTCAAGAATTGCGGATGAATAGGAATACCTGTTAGAAGTACATGATCTGAATTGACACCACGTCTAATTAACACTTCTTTTATTTCTTTATTCGGAACAAAGTGATAATCAATGGCATCTATTCCCCATATTTGATTAATAAAATAATCAGTATAGACATTAATAACAGGAACCGTAATTTCCCCTTTTTGTTTTAAATGACTTAGAAGGTAAGAAGGCATTGCATGTGTACAAATAATCAGTTGCGGATCTTTTTCTTTTATCAGTTTTTCCATCGAGTATAGGAACAACCATTCATATAAATAAAAGCGTCTATTCACATATTCATTTTTATATGCAGATTTCATATATAGCCAGCTGTATAAACTAGGAAAGACATTAATCCATTTTATGTAAAAGTTTGAGATAAAGGCTTCTGTCTGACCATAACTATAAGATAAAATGTCGATTTTTTCATATTCGTACATACCTTTTGTTTCTTGCAAAGTGTCAATAAGTCCATTTGCTACTTGGTGATGACCAGATGACATTTGCAAAAAGGGCATAAATAATATCCGTTTCATACATGCATCCACACCTGTCTTTTTTAACATAGTGTGCGTCTTATCGATAAATTCATTCATAGAGAATTTATTAATATTTGAGTGGAAATTGGTTAATCTAAAAATGTACAGGCTTATAAAAAACGTACGAGGAGGAGGAAGTCAAATAATGCTAAAACACTGTTTCTTACAAGTATGGGGGATTTGTGACCATATTTACTTATTGTGTACTCGTTTACAGTGTCTTGAACATATCAGTAACAATTACAATATTCTACGTGTTCGTTTAACGCATTATAAGGGGCATGATGTTGTTCTTTTAGATGGAACCATGATTAAAAAAAATGACCTTCTCGTGAAGATTCATCTGCATAATGTTCGGCTTCTGAAAGAAATGAAATGCTTAGATCAAAGTATTAACAAGTCGATTTATCTTTATAAAAAAGTACAACAATCATTACCTGATCTTGCCATTTTTATTATCCAGCATAAACAGAGTGATCAAATAAAAGGAATTATTGGTATTACCATGATTGATAAAGGCTTTAAACGTCTAGGGTTTGAGCCTGCTTCATTATCCAGTCTTCCTTACTTATGGTTTAAGAGGCTTGCACTTTATCCTATTCATTTCCTTTCAAGTTCTAAACCTTCTACTAAAAGAAAGCACACACCTACTCCTCAATACCTGTTTATGTCAAAGGATGGAATTTGCAAGAAATACGGATCAAGCACAAAAAATATTGCATAAATCATTTCACAAAACAAAAAGCCTATAGACTTGCCATAAATTGATTGGCAAGACCTATAGGCTTTTTTCAAGCATTAGTCAGTCGGTAACAAATTAAACGCCCTGTTGTTTTGTGAGGGTATTTGACATTGGATTGTTGGTCATCATAGGTACTTGTTGTGTCATGTTTTTCATAGGCTGTGTCATCTGTTGTAGATTTAAATTGTTT
>JBFELW010000287.1:0-3856 GCA_041551995.1 Paenisporosarcina sp. | reverse complement strand
TTTGCATTAGTGGGGGCATATCAGGTATTGGAAGAGAAGGGATTTCGATTTCAAAGGGTAGCGGGAACAAGTGCAGGGGCAATTATTGCATGCTTCATCGCTGCTGGGTATACAGGAAAGGAAATCGAAGAAATGTTAGAACATCAAGACCTTCAAAGTCTTCTAGACCCGCGTAAAACCATAATTCCGTTACCGATTATGAAATGGTTCCTTTTATATTTTAAAATGGGTTTATATCAAGGGAAAGCTTTGGAAAATTGGTTCATGGAAAAGTTAGCTCTAAAAGGAATTTATACATTTGGAGATTTACCGACTGGGAAGCTGAAGCTCATTGCTTCGGATTTAACAAACGGTAAAATACTGGTTCTGCCGGATGACCTACCGCATTATGGAATTTCAGCTGAATCTTTTTCCGTTGCTCGTGCATTACGCATGAGTTGTGGAATTCCCTTTTTCTTCGAACCGATGAAACTGAAAGGTGGGTCAGGTGAGAAAGTTATTGTAGATGGAGGGGTATTGAGTAACTTTCCGATGTGGATATTCGATGATTTAGATGGTAAGAAAGAGCGTCCTATTCTCGGTCTAAAGATAAGTCGAGGTCAGGAAGATTGGCCAGGACATAAGATCACTAATGGTCTTAATTTGTTTGAAGCCCTTTTTTCCACGATGCAATCAGCGCATGATGAACGATATATTTCCCGTAAACATGAAAAAGATATCGTTTTCATTCCAGTGGATGATTCGATGACAACCCAGTTTGATGTTAGTCAAGAAATGAAAGAAGAGTTGATGGAAAAGGGACGAATTCGTACCGATCAATTTCTGAAAACATGGTCTTCATCTCTTAATCAAAGTGGTTATTTAACGGTATCCCGGTAAATGGCGCGCTTATTATTTAATGACTTCAAAGTGGATTACTCTATCTTAGTCATATAAACCCAAGTGTAATATACTCCCCAAAAGACAAACGGTATTGCAACAGTATAAATTTTTAGTTCTCTTGGTAAAAAGGTTAGTAAAATCATACAAAGTAAAACAGCAGGACCTAAAAGTATAAAATATCTTTTCCAGTACATGAATTCACCTCTCTTTTGGGATTTTTAACCATACTATAACACTATATATAAGAAATACAAAAAACTATTCGACCCTTGTCGGATAGTTTTTTCAATAGAATAAGAGAGTATAAACTTTGTGGAGGTATTTTTGCTTCCAATTCAAATCATATATGTCTAGTTCCAAGCGCTAGCTCGTACCTAAGCTTTCGCACAATTGTTCTTCTTGTTCCTTTGTCGACCTTGAAGCGCTTCTTGTGAGCTTTGATTTCCAAATCATTATGAGGGTTGCAGACAGATAGAGGAATGGTATAGTAAAAAGGTATTAGTAATATGACAAATATGAGGAAGGAGATGTTTACATTGTCAATAACTAGAATTTTGAAATGGGTAACAGGTTCAATGGAAGCTGTTTTAGGTATTCCTTTATTAGGTGCTGCTATTATTATAGGATTTTTATGGATGCCTTTAGTTGTTATGCTGGCCTTACATATCGTGACATTAGTGATTGCTAAGCAGTCTGGAGAATCCTCAACAGGAAGTATTTTAGGAATTGTCACTTCTTGTGTTGCATGGATTCCGTTCGTAGGAATGATCATGCATGTTTTAACAGCCATATTTTTAATGATAGATGCTGCTAAACCTGAACAAGATGTTCGAATGAATGGAATTGTGTAGCCCCTAAGTTATCTGTAAGATTGATCACTATAGTAAAAGGCATTTTTGGATTTCTAATCAATCCAAAAATGCCTTTTTTTATTGCTTATATTCAGAACAAATGTAAGTATGTTTTATTTTAGAGTAATGAAGAGGACCATTTGGTAATAAAATCTTAGGACAGGTCAATAGCGGAAAAGTTTTTTAGGTATGAAGGGGAGAGTAAATGGTCTATATAATTTTTGTTTTGGCGGCAGTGATTACTGTTTTAGCAGCGATTGAGTTATCTAATAATGCAGATGTACTCAGTGGCAAAACTGCTCTTGGGGGATTACTTGTGGGCACACTGTTGCTTGGAGGGGCAACTTCATTACCAGAGGTAACGACAAGCGTAACATCAGTTTTAATTGCAAATCCTGATATTGCTGTGGGAAATATGTTAGGGTCAAACATGTTTAATATCTTTATTATTGCTTGCTTCGATATCTACTATCGAAAAAATCGATTGTATCAGAAAGCGAGTCACGGTCATATATACATTGCAGGATTAGGACTGGTCTTATCGCTTATGACACTTGCTGCTTTGGAGCGGAAAATGAGTTTAATGGTTCTTGGAGTAGGATTAGACTCAGTCATGATAGCGGTAGTTTATGCAATTGGTATATACGTGATAAGTAAATGGTCAAAGGAGTCCAGTGATCGTCCCCAAGGCATCTCGAATTGGGAAAAGGAAGCAATTGTTAAATCACCAACAAAGACAGTACCAAGAGCTGCTATCAGTTTTTTTATGGCAGCGATTATTATTATGGGATCAGGTACGCTGTTGTCAATTTCGGGAGATGCAATTGCTGATATAACAGGACTCGGTTCTACTTTCATCGGAAGTTTCCTCATGGCTGCCACTACGTCATTACCTGAAGCAGTCGCAGTATTTATTGCACTAAGATTAAGAAATATTAACATAGCCATCGGATCAATTCTAGGAAGTAATATTTTTAATGTATTAATTTTGGTAGGATCAGACATTTTTTATTCGGGACCTATATTGGCAAGTGTTGAAGCTTCTCATAAAATTACCGCAACAACGGTAACGCTTCTCTCTGTATTAATCATCTCTTCGTTAGTTAATAAAAAAGGGAAATCTACTTTTTCATACATATGGCCTTCAATTCTTATCGTGATTGGTTATATCTTGGCAACTTATTTGCTTTTGAATGGATAAACTAAATATGTACCATGGAGACATTCATAACAAAAGGCATCTCTGGATTTTCTTAATCCGGAAATGCCTTTTTCTCTTTGGATTATTACATTAGTGAGATTTCTCTTCTTCACTCTTGTTCCGTTGATTGGGTGTCATAGGTTCCTGTTTTGGCTTTAAATTTCCAAGTTCAGCTAGCTCTAAAGAAATTTCTTCTTTACCTTGATCAGGCTTAGATAAGGAACCTTTATTATTACTCGCACCAATGTGATTATCTCTAGTCATGGCATAATCTCCTCTCATTAAATGGATCCTTCTTATCATGGTCTAAAAATCTTTAACCATGTATATTGAAAAATTAATATTGAGGAGAAGGTAAACAGGTATTTTTATTCTACAATAGCTGGTCTAACCCACAATTTTGAAAAATCTACGTATCCATAATGTTTAATGTTGATGTTCATTAAATCAGCGGAAAAAGGAATTTGACGTTTTTCATAATATAAAGGAATCATGATGGACGCTTCCATCAAAGCTCTTTCCATTTTTAAATTCAAAGAAGTCCATTTATCGAAAGGTGTATGAACATATTCTGCAAGAATGTTGGTCAAAGTTTCATCAGATTTAATGATATTTGCTAGTGGAGAATATCCGTTTTTGAGATTGTAAGAGAATCATTGAATGCAAAAATAGAGGTGAAGGATGTTCCAGTATAAAGACATTCTCTATTTCGTTTGTACTATTACAGATTGCATTACGCTCATTTCTTTGATTTAATCAATTCGACCAGATTGTCTTAACAAGTTAACTTGCTTGTGTACCGTGTTTGATTGATAAACTTATCGCAACTTACAGATGGTTAATATGGGCGGCCGTTTTTTCAACAACGGCCGTCTTTTTTCTGTAAAGATGGCAACTTGATTCTTTTATTTCCAAACGGCTT
>JBFELW010000286.1:0-3877 GCA_041551995.1 Paenisporosarcina sp. | reverse complement strand
TCCCCATCAGAAAAAAGTAAAATAAATTTATGTTTCTCTGACCTTTTTTGAAGTCGCTCTGCCATCCAGCGAATGGCCAATCCATCTCGGTTATCTTCGCGAGCTTCCAAAGAAAGGATTGCCTCTGAATTATCTTTCATGCCATCTTCCACTTGATGACAAAACAGAAACGTATTTGGCTGCTCTTGTTCAGAGGCTTCATAAGCATCTTCAAAATAGGAAACGATATCATGTCGAATACCCAAGCTACGTAAAACATCATGAAAAAGGAGAACCGCTTTTTTTGTTTCATCTATCTTGTCGATCATAGAAGCTGAACTGTCTACCAAAAGTCCAAATACGGCATCTAAGGGTGGAGAAGGATTATTTTTTTTATAGAAAAGTTTAGGTCGTTCCTCTGTTACTAGCTTTGTTAGATTTTGCGCTAATCTTCCCTTAGATAAATTTGTTCTTCTGCTCTCTTGCTTTTGTTCGATTCGTTTATGAATTTCTTTAGTAAATGCCTTTACATTTGGTTTTTGAGCTGTTCGAATAGAAAGTATATTCTCGGATAGATTTGGTAGTTTTGTTAATTCTATTTTTCTTTCTTCAATTGTTACATTGAGGTGGTCATCACCGAACCGCTCCCCTGTTTGCTTTGATTGTTTTTCATTTGATAATCCATCCGTATTTCCTGCTTGTTTGGTCTTCTTGTTTGAAGTAGACGAACCTTTTGACTCGCTTTGAATATCATTAGATTCATCGCCTTCTTCAAAACGTCCGGTATGGGTCTTCCCTTTATTTCCTGTAGTTAAATCAAACTCAAGATGTACACTTTGTTGTTGTTCATTTTCTCTATGCCATGTACTGAACATCTCTTCAATTGATTCGCTAGGTCCTTGCTCACTTGAATCATGTTGCTCTAATGGTCGTTTATTTTTCTCTCTATAATCCACTTCTTGCAAATTTTCATGAATGGACATGAACGTGTGTGTTAAATCTTTTAATGATTCTTCTTCAAGGGACTCCATAATACTCAAACAAATTTTGCAACTATCTGCCGTGCTTTTAGAATCAAAGATAAACTGCCATTTAGAAAGTATTCGACCAAAATACATTGGATATTCTTCAACTGACCTATTGGTTTGCTGGCCCTTACGAAGTGCTACATATAAAAAGCTAAACAAACTATCACTCATGAACCCCTTACTAAGATTGACATTCAACTGTTGTTCATGAAAGGTGGTATACACATCTTCTCTAACAACAAAAGCGGTTTCAGTTCCAGGTCTTTCTCGTCGTATTAAATTTGTTAGTCTAAATTCTTCTGCACTTATAGCTAGTTGAAGCGCAAAATCTCGAAGTGGATGATGATTAAATTTCTCCTTATAGGCATTCCATATTGGAAGGCTAAAGTGTCGCCAAAAACCAGAAGTGAGCAAATATAAATCAGATAATTGACCTTTTTTCTCTATGTCTGGTTCACGATGATTCCAGAAGTGGCTAATTGACAGTGCCTGTTCTTTGGGGCGGAACTCCATTAATTTTCGGACAGTCAATGTTAAGTATGGACTTCTACTTAATGCTCGAGCTAGTTGTTCTAAATGAATCATCGTTTTAGCGTCAATTGTTTCATTATTAAATTGGATAAATCGATTGACCGATGTCACAAATTTTCACCTCACTTAAGCCACGTTTTCGCGAGCTCCATGACCAAAATTTTCTCACTATCGTCTTCCAACTTCTCAGCAATTGCATAACGAATGGCTCTCAGGGGGTCTATATATTGTGCAAGATCAGTTGCATCGAGTAAACTCCGAATGGAAGCAGCTTCTTCGCTTAATAAGCCATTTTGCACTTGAACAAATGTATCTTCTGCTAGATTAAGCATGGTTTGAATTAACTCGGAAGACGCTAACGGATATTCTCTTTCGAATAATGCGCGCAACTGGTCCCCTGTTAAATAAGGAATAGAGAAAGAAATGAATCGATTTTTTAATGCTTCATTTAATGGAGAAGTGCCCACGTAGCCCTCATTTATAGCAGCGATTACAGTGAAATCTTTATGTGCATTCAAGACTTCCCCTGTATATGGATTCGTCAACATACGACGATGATCAAGTACACTGTAAAGAATCGGTAATGTTTCTGGTTTCGCCATATTTATTTCGTCTATATACAAGATATGTCCGTACCTCATAGCCTGAATAACTGGGCCCTCAACAAAATCAATCACTGTCTGACCATCATCTTGTATCAAAGTTTTAAATCCTAGAAGAGCTTCAGCATCTAAATCAACTGAGCAATTGATACTATGCATGGGTTGTGTGAAAAACGCAGAAATTGATTCTGCTAATTTAGTCTTACCTGACCCAGAAGGACCTTTAAGCAATACATTCTTCTGTAGAACTACACTTAGAAGCACATCTTCCCACAAATGGGGCAATGGCGATACATATCCTCCTTTACCAATTAGTGAAATATGGTCTTCTATATGTATTCTACTTTTCCGTTCAACTTGAGATTCTTCAATTATTGAAACAGTCATACGTTATCCCTCCTGATCATACAAACAAATTGGTAATTACTTGAAGTAGGTGTAGCTATTCATACATGGTAAATAACATATCATTTATTAAATTTAGGGGAAAGTGAGTCCCTCTTCCATTTTTAAGTTTACAGAACTCTAATTAAAAAAACCGATGATTGAACTCATCGGTTACAAAAAATATTCTTTATAATAGCCACCAATGTTTCCTGTGTTATCTATAACGAACAAAAATTCATCTGTTTCATTTTTCACTTGATAAATTTGCCCAACTGTTAAAACATTTGAAACTAAATATTTTGCTGCATTTGTATGTTTGCAAGTTACGGTTCTAATTGTTGGCGAATCTTTCCAAATGTTATGTAACATATAATACTACCCTCTTTCTAATCTCTACGTTTAGTATAAACAAGGTTATAAAGTTTATCAATTCATGTATAAACTAGCTTATCCGTTTTTTAGCATTTTTTTGATTTACATAGAATCGAATTATGAAACTACTTAACACCAGAATAGAAAGAGTGATTAAAAATATTTGAAGATTATTTAAAATAAGTCTAAACGCAAAAGGAAATGTTCTACCTAACTGAAAGTAAATCATCATCCAAAGAAAGCTTGCGAGAACAGAATACTTTAGAAACTGTTTGAGTGGGAACTGATTTGCACCAACGACGTAGGGCATGGCCCATCGTATACCTGGTAAAAAGAAACTAAGACCAATTGCAATATTTCCTCTTTTTTCTAAATAATCACTAAAAGCTAGTATCGGTTTTTGAAGTCTGGTTTTATTTAATCTTTTAATCAGTCTAGGACCAAACTTTCTTCCTATTGCATACGCAAATAAAGTAGCACTAAGTAAACCTAGATATGCTGAAGTGAATGCGTAAAAAGGATTAAAACCCTTTACTTCTGTTAATACCCCTGTAAATGAAGCTGCAACTTCGTTTGGAATTGGTAAACCAAATAATAAAAGCCAATTAAAGAGAAACATGCTGAGATATCCAAACTTTTGGACAAGTTCAACTAATATCGATAGATCCATCTTCTTCAACTACTTCCCCTCAATAATCACTATTACTATTTTCCCAAAAAAAAGACAACTTCGCAAATGCGAAGCTGTCTTTTTTCTTAAGACTCTAATAATAAGTCTTCTGGGTTTTCAATGAGTTCTTTAATTGTTTTTAAGAATCCAACTGAATCTTTACCATCAATAACTCTATGGTCATATGAAAGAGCTACGTACATCATTGGACGAATTTGAACTTCATCTCCCACAGCAATCGGACGCTTTTGAATTGTATGCATTCCTAAGATTCCTACTTGTGTTCCGTTTAATATAGGAGTAGACAT
>JBFELW010000285.1:0-3880 GCA_041551995.1 Paenisporosarcina sp. | reverse complement strand
GATACGTAAGGAAATTCCGTTTTCATTTTTGGCGAGCATCACCTTAATCGTATTAATGGCTGATATCTTCCTACAGGATTTAACACAGAATGCATTAACTCGTAGTGATGGTATTGTTTTACTACTTATTTTCGCTGTTTTTCTTTACTATATTTTTGAACTTGCCCGAAAAAGTCGAAATGAATTGGAAGAGCCACGAGGACAGCTAGAAGAAAAAGATCGCAGTTGGTTAAAAAATAGTTTATTTACAATAGGTGGCCTTATTGCAATTGTACTTGGTGGTGATTTTGTTGTTACCAATAGTACTGAAATTGCACTTTCATTAGGAATGAGTGAAGCACTCGTTGCATTAACAATCGTAGCAGTCGGTACATCTCTGCCTGAACTTGTCACATCAGCGGTTGCCGCTTTGAAAAAAGAAAGTGAAATTGCGTTAGGTAATATCATTGGAAGTAATATATTCAATATTTTATTTGTTCTAGGCACTTCTGCAACCATATCACCTATTGGAGTAAATATTGCTTTGTTTACAGATGTGATGATTTTAATAGTATTCACTGTAATTGTATTAATTTTCGCTCTAACTCATTACACAATCGGAAAGCGCGAGGGTCTATTCCTCGTCTTATCTTATATTGCCTATATGATTTACATCATAATGCGGAATTAGCTAGAAAGTTTAGTTACACTGGGTGCAAAAAAGAGACTAATTATCTTTCGGTAATTAGTCTCTTTTTTATATTGTTTATTGAAGTAAATTCAAGAATTGTTTTGTACGTTCTTCCTTTGGTTGGGTGAACATATCGCTAGGTTTGCTGCGCTCAATGACTTTCCCTTGGTCCATGAAGATTACTTCGTCCGCAACATCTTTGGCGAATCGCATTTCGTGTGTAACAACCACCATTGTGATGCCTTCATCTGCTAGGTCCTTCATGACTTGTAACACTTCACCTACTAGTTCAGGATCAAGGGCTGATGTTGGTTCATCAAAAAGCATTACTTTCGGTTCTAAAGCAAGTGCTCTTGCTATTCCAACTCGTTGTTGCTGACCACCTGATAATTGATGGGGGTAGAAATCGATTTTATCACCTAGTCCCACCTTATTTAACAGCTGTTCAGCTTTCTGACGTGCTTTCACTTTAGATAGTTTCTGCACGATCATTGGTCCTTCCATCACATTTTGAATAACTGTCATGTGAGGGAATAAGTTATAGTGCTGGAAAACCATCGCTGATTTTCTTCTAAATAAATCAATCTGTTTCTTTGGAACCGATTTAGAGAAGTCTGTTACTTGATTGTCTATGCTGATACGACCAGAAGTAGGAACTTCTAATATGTTTAAACATCGAAGTAAAGTGGTCTTTCCCGAACCTGAGGGACCAATGACTACGATTACTTGGCCTTTATTAACTTGAAGATCAATTCCTTTTAATACTTCTAAATTACCAAATTGTTTGTGTAATCCAGTTACTGAAATCATTTAAATCCCCTTTCTTCATTTATTCAATTCAGTTATCTCGTTACATATCGGTCAAACCGATGTTCTAATCTGCCTTGAACAAGTGAAAGGAAGAAACAAATAATCCAATAAAGAATAGCTACCTCAGTATAAAGCAGCAAAACCTCATAGTTATACGCTGCAATTTCCTGTGCTCTCCTGAACATCTCAGTTACTAGTATCAGAGAAGCTAATGACGTGTCTTTTACTAGACTGATGAATGTATTCGAGAGTGGTGGAATTGAAACGCGTGTGGCTTGAGGTAAGATCACGCGTCGTAATGATTGAGAGTAAGACATTCCAATCATTTGAGCAGCCTCCCATTGTCCTTTTGGAATCGAAAGAATGGCAGCACGAATGACTTCAGAAGCATATGCCCCGACGTTTAATGAAAAACCAATTACCGCTGCTGGAAATGGATCAATCACAATTCCAATCGAGCCTAATCCATAAAATAATATGAAAAGCTGAACGAGTAAAGGTGTCCCTCGAATGGCAGAGACATAAAAACGTGCAATCCGTTGGAACGTTTTAATGGTTGATATTCTTGCAAGCGCAGTTACAATCGCTAACGCTAGCCCTATTACAAAGGTAATGAATGATAATGGAAGCGTATATACAATAGCTCCCTCCAGCAAAGGCAGGAGGGAGGATTGAGCAATGTCTAAATAACGTTCCCATTTTTCGGGATCGAAGGTAATATTATTCCAAAACATTTTCGCCGAACCACTTGTCTGAAATACTTTCGTATGTGCCATCTTCAATCATTTCATTTAACGCTTCATTAACCGCTTCAACTAACGTCTCGTTACCTTTACGGAACATTAAACCACTTTGTGCAGCATCATCTGCTTCAGCAATAATTTTCACTTTAGCATCCGGTTTTTGATTTTTAAAATCAAGCACTGATAGTTTATCGTTAATTGTCACATCAACACGTTTTGAATTTAATAATTCAATTGCTTGTGTAAAACCATCAACGCTTACAACTTCTGCACCGAATGACTTAGCCATATCACCGTAATTACTTGTTAAAGACTGAGCTGATTTTAAACCATCAATATCTTCAAAGTCTTTTACATCTTCATTGTCCTCATGCGCAACTAATACTGCAGCTGAAGTAATGTATGGATCTGAAAAATCATATTTTTCAAGACGATCTTCACGAATACCTACTTGATTGGCAATCATATCAAAACGTTTTGAATCTAGACCTGCAAACATTGCATCCCATTGTGTTTCCATAAACTTCGCTTCCACACCTATACGTGAAGCAACTTCTTCAGCAATTTCTACGTCAAATCCAGTTAATTTCCCTGATTCATCATGGTAAGTAAATGGAGGATAAGTACCTTCTGTACCAATCAGTAACTCTCCATTTTCTTGCACTTTTGCAAGTACATCACTTTCACCCTTTTCAGTTCCAGTGTTTTTATCTTCTGTTGTATTTTCTTTATCGGTAGTACCACATGCAGCTAAAAATACGATGCTCATTAGCAGCATGAACAATATAGTAAACTTTTTCATTTTCGATTCCCCCTAATTCATATATACTTACTTGGTATTATAATAAAGGTTTAACATGATCACGTCAAAATAAATTACTCCACTTATTAATACCCATACTATTGAGAATTATCACACTACAATGAAAAAGAACTTTGAGGCGGCAACGCTTTCGTAACCAACTTCCGGTTAGTCTCGACGCGAGTCCGTAATACGCAGCTGTTTTGTGGAATATCATCTGAGTTTAAAAGGAAAAGGGACCATCCTAAAAAGTCATTTTAATGACTTTTTGGACAGCCCCGTTTTATTTCACCCACTTGGTTGTTTATATTGTTTTGAGACAATGATATTATCCTCCATAAGAACATAGGGATGTGTTTCCATCAAAATCGTTTGGAGGTATTCTGGCATTCTGTTTCCTTCGTACGCACAAATTAAAGGGAATGGTATCAGATTTACAGCTTCGTCTGCTATTTTTTCAAAATCTTCTATGAGATGCAGTGGCTCTTCCATAGTGGCCCATTCCACATGCGCCCATGATCGGAAAGAGGTTTTGCTTTCAATGTAGGGTTGTACCATTTCATTAAAATATTCTGCTATTGCAGGGGGATGATAACTGCCACTTGAACAATAGAAATCGACGCTGTTTACAAAGTGAATAAATTTCATTTGATCTCCCGTTAACCGTGTACTTAGTTCTTTGTGAATAATAGGGTAAAGACGGTCATTTTCAATAAGAATAATGTAATCTCCCGCATCAATACCGTCTTGGATATAACTCAAAACCTGGTTCATATAATTTTTCATGTCATTATATGAATACAGCACATGTATATTCTTTTGGTTCTCAAGTAATTTATACATTTCACTTACCAT
>JBFELW010000284.1:0-3880 GCA_041551995.1 Paenisporosarcina sp. | reverse complement strand
TTTAATTGACTTACCTACACGAAGTTCTTCTTTAATTCGCTCATAAGTAATGATGTTAGCATCTACAGCCATACCCACTCCGAGTACGATTGCTGCGATTCCTGGTAATGTTAATACACCATTAATCAAACCGAATACTAATAAAATTAAATAGATATAGACAGATAGTGTAACCATCGCAACGAAACCTGGTAAGCGATAGTACAAGATCATAAATAGTAATACTAAGGCAACACCTACCAGGCCTGCAAATACGGTCTTATCTAAGGCTTTTTCACCAAACTGCGCACCAACTGACGTTGAGTATATTTCTTCTAATTTAACTGGTAATGCACCCGCATTTAGTACACCAGCAAGATTTTTGGTTTCTTCTAATGTGAAAGTACCATTGATTTCAACACTTGAAGAATTAATTCTTTCTTCAACTTTTGGACTAGAGACAAATTTCGGATCAGGTTTTGACATTTCATCTACATAGGAATCCACGCCTTCTTCAAAATCCAACCAAATAACTAGTAAGTTTGTTGGATAAGGCATTTGACTAATTTTCTCTGTCACTTCTGCAAATTTAGATGGATCTTTTAATTGGAGTGTAACAATTGGACTTCCAGTTTCACCAAAAGTAGCTTTTGCTCCACCTTCTTTTAAATCAGCACCATCTAACATTAAATTATCATTAACATCTCGAAAGCTTAAATTTGCCTGTGTTGATAATAATTCACGTGCTGATTCCTGATCTGTAACACCCGCTAATTGAACACGGATACGATCTTCACCTTCAACTTGAATGTTTGGCTCACTTACACCTAAAACGTTAATACGATTTAAAAGAGCAGTCGATGTATCGGCTAAGATGTCTTCTGTTATTATCGAACCATCATCTTTCAAAGGCTGAACTTCGTAAAGGACTTCAAATCCACCTTGTAAATCTAAGCCTAGTTTAATATTGTTCACAACTGATTGTCCTGTACTACTGATGGAAGCCGCAAATACTACGATGAGTAATAAAAATGCGATTATCCGGCCTCTTGTTTTCATATGTAAACTTCCTCCTTAACTTGTCAAATGATAAACGATTATTACCATTTCCGAAAAAAAGCGCAACATGATTATTATGAAACAGGTTGCGCATGGTGTCAAATAGACTTTTACGTATCTGAATCTGAATCTAAGTCAATACTTTTTCCCTCATTAATATTATTTTTCAAAAGAACTTGAAGTTCTTCTTGGTTTAATTGAGAGAACCAGTCCGATGTTCGGGATTCTTCTATTTGTGTGTGTGTCATATATTTAGCAGGTGATGTTTGTAAAATGTCATTAATTACTTCATACAAACGCATTTCTGTTACATCACGGTTTTTCCATTTTTTCTTGATGCAATAATTCCAAATATCTGCCTCTGTTATCGATGTATATTGGTACAGGTGAAATTCACTTTTTTTACTTTCCAAAGCAGGCATAACATGATCAAATAAATCTGTTTGCTGTTTAGTCATTTTGTCACTTCTTTCTTCATAGGTTTTAACTTAACGTACTTTCGCATACGCATATTGTATATGAATTTCTTTGACTTGAGAAGGAAGTGGCAGAATTGTCTACATTTTTTCGTGGAACGCTAGTGTTAATGGGGGCCGTATTTTTATCAAAACTTTTTGGTTTTGTTTTTCGGATCCAATTTGTACGAATTGCCGGTGAAGAAGCAGTGGGTATTTACATGGCCGCATATCCTGCTTTCATATTTTTCTTAGCACTAATCCAATTGGGACTACCGATTGGTGTTGCTAAGATTACTGCAGAATTATATGCCAACAAAAAACATGCAGAAATTCAAGCTTTAATGCGAAAAGTTTGGAAAATGACATTCCTATCCATTTGTTTTATTGGTCCTCTTCTTTGGATTTTCGTCCCTTTTTTAGCCAACACTTTATTGCAAAACGAACAAATAGAAAAAACCTTATATGTTGGATTAATTACCATTCCCATTGCAGCTTTCTCTAGTATACTAAAAGGTTATTTCCAAGGGTTAGCAAAAGTAGAAGAGACAGCCTGGTCACAATTAATTGAACAGTTCTTACGTATTGGTCTAGTCACATGGTTCCTTCCTTATATTGTTCATCAAGACTCGCCATCCGCAACTGCCGCCGCAGCTATGGTGATGGCATTAATAGCAGAGTTGTTAGCATTTCTTTATTTGTGGTTTAAATACAAGCGAGCTAAAAAACTACCTTACAAACGGGTGACCTATCCGTCCAAACCTATCTTACAGATTTCGTTACCTTCAGCAGGAAGCAGGTTATTTGGCTCATTCACTTGGTTTTTAGAACCTATTATCTTTATAAGAGCACTTGCGGTTGCTGGAGTAAGCGTCGTTGCTGCCACCAATCTATATGGAATTATATCAGGCGTGTTTGTTCCACTTCTATTATTTCCAGCTTTCATCCCCTATGCCTTATCCATTGTATTGGTCCCTGCCGTAAGTGACGCCCGTGCACGTTCAAACAAACATATGTTACAGGAGCGGATATCTCTTGCGATGAGGGTGTCAGCAATTACTGGTTGTTTTGCAGCATCTGTTTTTTATTTGCACGGTGAACATATTGTAAATGTTCTTTTTCATATTGAAACAGGGTCAGGTTATATGGCTTTGCTAGCTCCCGTATTTTTCTTTTACTATATTCAAAGCCCTTTACACGCAATTTTACAAGCCATGCACGAAGCAAGGGCGGCCATGATGAATTCTATTTACGGTGGATTAGGAAAATTATTTGTTATGTTTGTTTTGGCATCCCAACCCGGTATAGAAGAAAAAGGAGCGATTTTAGCTATTGGTTTTGGTGTTTGTTTAACTTCGTTTTTACATATGGCTACACTTAGACAAAAAAAAGAAGCCGGCATTGGCTTCACCTTTTTTGCTATTCCTTATGTGATTTTTGTTCTGACTATCATTTTACGACCTGTCGTGTGGCCACTAGCCGAAATGCCATGGGTGGCAGACAGTTTGGTAACTTGTCTCATGATATTCATAGGACTTGTTTTATTCAAACAAATCCATCTATCAGATGCTCGATTATTACGTAAGTTGGTCAAGAAGTCTTAAACTTTTCTTTTATTTGAAAGAAAAGTTCATTGTTCTCATAACTGCAGTAAAAGACAGTAGTCGGATCATCAATGTTTTCTTCCCGTAACATATTTAAAAACCATTCTTTATCTTTTTGAATTAATATTAAATGCTTGTATTGTATGTCACCATCTACAATGAGTGGTAAAACTGGATGTTGGCCATCTTTTGTGAATACGGATAAATTTCCAGATGGCTCTAGGAAAGCATAACTAACTTCCTGTATAGAACCAATTTGTTGTTCTCTAAGCTGCTGGAACAAGTCATCTAGGTTGTATCTTAGTTTTCTCATTTCAGTTTCTATAATTTCTCCATTACGTATAATAAGCGAAGGGTCACCATCTAATAAATCACGTACCTTCTTGCTTTTCAAAGAGAGAAATGATGAAATTAATTGAATGACTAATAGTAATACCATCGCCATTATGGATTCAAACAATGCTCGTTTCGGATCATCTAATGCAAACGTGGCAACTTCTGCAATCATCACAAAAATGACTAAGTCAATCACGCTAAGTTCTCCAACTTCTCTTTTTCCCATGAGCCTAAAAATAAAAACCATAAGCACGTAAAGAAAAATAGTACGCCATGCTATGATAAATAAATCTCCCATACGCAGCTCCTTTTACTATAGGATGGTTCAGAAAAGAGGATACTATGCATAAAAAAAAAACTGTCCTTCCGCTTGGAAGAACAGTTTTTTTATATAGCAGGTGATTGATCTAAAACACGTGCAACTGCTGCACGTTCAAATTGCATGCG
>JBFELW010000283.1:0-3884 GCA_041551995.1 Paenisporosarcina sp. | reverse complement strand
TACCATTAAAGTAGCATCATATTTTTAATTGACTTTTAAAAGGCAACTTGCAGATTCTCTCCTCATTGAAGAAAAGACAGCCAAGCTTAGATAAAACCATAATGTCACTTTATGCTTTCCTGTTTGCAATAGTCAAAATTAATGCTTATTTTCAGAATAGGAGAATGGAGGGGTGACGTGTTGAATTGAACTCCAAGTGGCATAGTTCGTATAGAGAATAGCGAGGGAATTATTTTATCTCTCGTATACCGATTTGTGACCAGTTCCATTGTTGCTATAAGTATGCATTTATTTGATTTAACGACTGTTTTTTCTACTTTAATGGAACTTTAAAGGGATTAATTCGTATCAAGTAATGGAGTAACGATATTGATGAGGAGGCAAAAAAATGTTTAAAAAGTTAGCTGCAGATGCATTAGGGTTATCGGATATAGGAATCGTCGTACCAAAAGGAGATTTTGATAAAACGGAGTCAGATGATTTTGTGATGCATGAGTCGGGGGAAGAAATATTCTTTCTCATCAAAACAAAAGCAGATGAATATTGCTTTACGAATAAAGCTTTAATTCATGTAGATGGTGCTAACGCAATTAGTAAGAAACGAACGCTAAAGAGATATGAATATGCCTACAACCCACTTACAAACGTTGCATTAGAAACAGCAGGTACCATTGATTTAGATGTGGAGATTAAATTTACAATAGGTGATATTCCACTAACAGTGGATATTCATAAGCGTTTCTTAACTGAAATTAAAGATTTATATAAAGTATTATTTGCCATTTCAGCAGAAATGAAAGAAAATGAGAAAAAGTATGAGATTGCGGAAAATAGCTTGAGCTATGCTTCTCAATCAATTGGACGGGTTGGAAACAATGAAGTAACACCTGCTCAATCGTTCCAAGACATTACGCGTTTTGCGAGTGAATGGATGCACAATCATCGAACTCTTTATATGAAAAAAGATTTTACAGATGTATTTGAATTGTATATCAACCAATAAAAGAAACCGTATAACCGTCCCTCTCTTATGAGAGAGGGACGGTTAATTTCATATAAGTCATTTGGAATCATTACATAAAAGGTAATTAGTGACGAGTTATCGAATTGATTCTTAAAGAAAGGGAGGAGTAACAATCATGTGTGGACGTTATACTTTGTTTGCGGATTTCAGAAAAATTGAAGAGAGATTTGGTGAAGCTAGTTTTGAAGTAGATGAATATGAACCAAGCTATAATATTGCCCCTTCACAACAAATTTTGACCGTAATAAACGATGGTTCCAAAAACCGTGTCGGTTATTTAAAGTGGGGACTCGTACCTCCATGGGCAAAAGATGCGAAAATTGGTTTTAAAATGATTAATGCAAGAGCGGAGACAGTTCATGAGAAACCAAGTTTTCGGGAAGCGTTGAAAAAGAAACGATGTCTCGTTATTGCGGATTCCTTTTACGAGTGGAAACGTACTGATGACCGAAAAGTTCCTATGCGTATTAAAATGAAAAATGATGAGCTCTTTGCAATGGCTGGATTGTGGGAAACTTGGAAGGATCCAAAAGGGGAGCTAGTTCACACATGTATCATCCTAACAACAGAGCCAAATAGTTTAATGTCAAACATCCATGATAGAATGCCAGTCATTCTAAAACCAGAAGATGAGGAGACTTGGCTTGATTCATCGATTCAAGACGTAGAGCGGTTAAAGAACGTATTACATCCATTTGAAGAAAATAACCTTCTTGAAGCTTATGAAGTGTCTGATCAAGTGAATTTCCCTAAAAACAACTCTCCAGAATTAATTAAGCGGGTTGGGTAAACGATAAAATTAGAGGTGTTTCAAATGAAGATTATTGAAACCGAACGTTTAAATTTGAGGCATTTACATGTAGATGATGCGGATTTCATATTAGAGCTTATAAATGAGCCTGATTGGATCAAGTATATAGGCGATCGAGGAGTTCGTACGGTAGATGATGCACAAAGCTATATCTTAGAAGGACCTATGGCCATGTATAAAGAACATGGAATTGGCTTGTATTTAGTAGAAATAAAGAAATGTGCCACCCCGATTGGCGTGTGTGGTTTAATCCAACGTGATTTCTTGAGAGATGTCGACATAGGCTTTGGATTCCTTTCAAAGTATTGGGGTCTTGGCTATGCTTATGAGGCAGCACAAGCTACTTTGACTTACGGTACAAAAGAACTAGGATATCATCGGATTGCAGGATTTACTTCTCTTAATAATGAAAAATCTGCGAACTTACTTCGGAAGCTAGGGATGAGAGACGAAGGAAACATTCGGTATGCTAGCACTGCGGAATACGTGAGGTTGTTTGCGAAAGAATTTAAATTAGAAAAAGAGTGAATTAGCTAGTAAAATTCGTTTCATTCTATTAGAAAAAGGAGTACATCCTCACTTATGTAGTATATGAGAATAGAAAAGATGTATCTATAAAAGTGTGAATAACTAGTGAGATATGCTATGTCTAATTTCAGCCTTTATATGTCCAGTTCTATCGGTTGTAGCGATGTAACAGTAATCAACAGTATACTTTAACAAAAAAAGAGGAGTCCGCACTTTTTGCCGACTCCCATCATAGGTTTCCCTATCGTTTTGATGCTGTAATTCGCATATATTCAATCACTTTTTGGTCAATTTTGCCGCGTTGTTGCACGCGCTCGTCAAAGTTTTCTATTAAGTGATAGGACTGAACTGCATCTAATAGATCCTCGTGATCTGAGAGCTCACGTTGTAAATGCCCGTTTTCATATAATAACTCTTGTAATTCCTTCGCAAGTGGTTCTTCTATCTCTACTATGTCTTCAGGTAGAGTAGGTTCAAAATAAAGCTGATGTAGCTTTAACAAACGTTTTAACTCTTCTACAGGTTCTTCATGATCATCCACACGAAGGTCAATATATCGATCATTATAACCACCGTAGCTTCCATTTTCTTTTACAATCAACAATGCAGCTGATTGTTTACCGCGACTATCACCACCAGCAGCATCGCCAGCTAGTAAAGCAGCAGTTAACCGTTCAGCAAGTGATCCTTGTGTTTGTGAAAAAGTAGATTCCATTGCTTCAACAGTATGTTGATCAACTAAAATATTACCTTGTACAGCAAAATTTGGACCTGTAGAACCTCCTGCCCAGTCGAAACAATCTTCCCCTGAAAACGTTACGCTTTGGCCAGTCGCATCAACAATACCCACTTGTCTAGAACCAGACTTTTCATCATTTCGAACCAATTCTTCCAATACAGCTTGAGGAGATAAACCCTGTTCAAGAAGTTCCAAGCCGTTTTTTCCATAGTCCAAATTCGCCCAAGATTGAGTGGCAATTGCACCCACGCCTGCTTTTGCAAAGGGTACAACAGCACCAACACTTAAAAATTTTGAAGCAACCGCAACACCTAACTCTTTTGTTTCTGGGTCAAAACCGACAATTGAAAATGTCATAAAAGCATCTCCTATCAGAATGTATTGAAGGTATATATATTACACTGACAATTTATTTAATTAAGAATTCAACTTGATTTGGGTCTCTTCATTGCAAATGACGTACAGAATTGCATCAGGAGGTATGACCTCATCTAACCGGCGATTAATATCCATTTGCTGACGGTCAGCTATTAGCGTTGCACCTTCTGTTAATAGCTCTTGGAAAGCATCTCCATACGTTTTCCAATTCGATTTCTTCTTTACTTCAAATAAATCTTCGCCAATCGTTCGACTAATCAATTGTGAAACAATTGTGCTGACATTTTGGTGCATCGCTGATCGCACGGCAAGTAATGAAGTTGTTTCTTGGGAAAGAATAAACTCATCAACCCTTACATGTGCAAAATTAGGGATTTGTTTCTTTGTCATTATTTCAACTGTGG
>JBFELW010000282.1:0-3886 GCA_041551995.1 Paenisporosarcina sp. | reverse complement strand
ATTAGGAGTTAAGCCTAATTCAGGTAGAGATAAGATGTTTGAAGTAAGAGAAATCGAATCAGATATTTCATTCATTCGAAATTATTTAACAAAAGAATTAGTGAAGCAGGAAGATTTATACCTATTTGAAAAAAAAGGTGCCAATTATCAAATTACTGATAAGGATTATGAGCATATAAGAGATAGACTTGTCTCCATGAGGGTGAATGGAAGTTTTCCATATATTTTAGTGGAGGATGGAGACTTTTCACGAAATGGAGAACTGTATTTAAAGCATGGATATGAAGGGACTGAGTTGGATCCTGAGTATTTAGAAAATGTACTTCCCTATATTTATCAGTTATGGGGTCGTTCAGTGTATATGGAAACATATGTGGGAAATAAGCCTATGGTTTATTCGTATGATGGAAAAAAAGTGAGTCGACGTATACTATGAAGCATGTGAAAGTATAAACTTATATACAGAACTGTATCATTTAACTACAAAAACAGGTATTAGGAAAGGGAATCCTAATACCTGTTTTTGTGTTAGGTAAATTATCCATTAGTGACTTATAATATCTTCAAAGCCAGGCAATGAATCCATGTGGCTCGCAACCATTGCGATTATTGTGCTACATTCTTCTTTTGAAAAAGTGAAAATACTTTCGTCCTTGTAAAGCTCGTCTTCTGTCCAGAATCTGTTGACCCTTTTAAGAACACCTTCGCCAGTGGTATTAACTATACCAAATTGATACGTGATTTCAACATCATCCATGATATGGAAAGCAGTGACTTCAGGAGATTCCCATTCAACTCCGATTTCTTCAAGAATATTCTCTTCGTCCACTACTTCTCCTATATAATATTCATCTTCGTCGTCTAAAAGGTAAATTTCATCATCATCACCGTCCAAGTAATCATGTAAATTTTCATGAACTGCATCAATCACGTCCTGAGTGTCACTGAGAATAATTCGTGCAGGTTGTTCAAGATCTAAATCAAAACTTTCTACGTAAAACTCTTCATTATGCGGATCAAAGAGTAGGGTAGAAAAGATTTCCCTTTCATCATCTTCCGTCTCGACAAAAAATTGGATACGTGGATGTTTCGCGCTTTGATCAATCGACATATGACCAACCTGGTCATACTTATCACAAATCGATTTCAAATGATCATCAAGTTCTCCAGTTACTCTGTTAAACCATTCCATGGCCATATTTAACGCCCCTTTTAAAATGTATTCGTCTATCTTCTTTCAATCATTATCTTCTCCCAATTCGAGTTTTTCTTACGTACCATTTGTATCCATTAACCAAAGATTTGTTAATCCCTGGACTCCTATAATTCCACGCTTCTTTTTGTTGGTAAGCCTTTAATGTCCTCGCGACAAGCGTTGTTTTCTTGCATGACAGCAAATTCTTTGCCATCAGTTTCTTTTGCCGTTTCCATATTATTCATATTTTTTTTAAGCCGATCCGCTTTATTAGTTGTATCATTCTGTTGTGGGGTGAGATAAGACATTATAATTCGTCCCTCCTTTAAAAGTGCAATGTGACCACATGTCATTTTATCGTTAATAAGTGTTTTATTAAGATTGAAAAAAGGTAGTTTTTTGAACATGTTATATAGTATCTTGATTACGCTAAAAAATGATTGGGATGGATGTAATAGTATGAGTAAATTTGAAAATAATAATCTGTCAATAACGAGGAATATCTTTAAAATGAATGAAGTTATAGAAAATTTAATTATATTCATGATAATAACTGGAGTATTTCTTAAGTTTGTCATCACTGGTTTTATCAGAAGAAAATTTTGGTAAAGCAATTACTTATGGCTAAAAAATACAGAAAACAGAAAGTTAAAGCACAAGAAAAATCTTGAACCCTAATAGCTAACTTTCTAAGGCTGATATAAAACGCCAATAACTATTTTGGCGTTTTTTGTGTATATTTTTAAATAAACATCTAAAATTTAAAGCCAAATAGAAGAAGTGCACGTCTAATTATTGAACAGGAAAAAGGGGTGGTTCAAATTATAGATTTAGTGGAGAAAGCAAAGAGAGGGAACGAAAAGGCATTTTTAACTTTGTTCACCACATATGAAGAAGAAATATATAGGATGGCATTTATCTACGTCAAAAATCAAAATGATGCGCTTGACGTTGTTCAGGAAACAGCGTATCGATCATTTAAGTCGATTAGTAAATTAAAGGAACCTAATTACTTTAAATCTTGGTTAATCAAAATTGCGATTAATTGTTCACTTGACTATCTTCGGAAACAAAATCGTTATATTCAATTAAACCCTAATTTTGAGGATACAATTTCTATTGAAGTGGAAGAAGATATTGATTTAGAAATCACCATAAAAGATTTAATTGAAGGATTAGATGAGGATGAAAAAAGTGTGATTATTTTAAGGTTTTATCAAGATCTAACCATTAAAGAAGTTTCAGAAACCCTTAAAATTCCACTTGGTACTGTTAAGACTATTCTATATAGAACTCTGAAGAAATTAAGCGGAAAATTGAAAGGAGATGATGTCTATGAATAACAACATAAAACAAGAGATGAATAAGATTGAAATACCAAAAGAACTGCGTGGAAGAAGTAAAGCTGGAGTTACTAAGGCGAATTTAGAGATGCACAATTCTAAACGTAGGTGGTTTTTTAATATCGGACCTGCAATCGCGGTTTCATTAGCGGTAGGGATTTTTGCATTGAACTACTTTACAAACGATTCGCCAGAGAATCCGATTATTAAAACGATAGAATATAGTAACACCTTTGACTTAGCGGATACTCGCCAACTTGTTGGTTGGTCAGATAATGTGTTTATTGGAAAAGTGTTAGAACAGTCCGGAACTAAATCTTTGGATGGAATTCCCGAAACTCAGTTTAAGGTGGAAGTGACTGATCAAATCAAAGGGGAACTTGACGGAACAGTAATCGTAAACCAGCAAGGTGGATATGAAGATAAAGAATTGATATTAGTTGAGGGGGATCAATTACTTAAGGATGGACAATTGTATTTATTTGTTACAAAACACTTAAAAGAAGAGAGTTGGCACACTTTAGTCCCTGTTTATGGTGACATTTTGATTACTAACGAAGAAGCAAAAAAAGGTTTTATTGAAAAGTACACGGCAGCTTATGAAAATGAAATTCCGTTTGAATTTTAATGAAAAACGGTAGAATTATTTAAGTATTTTTTAGAATGATCATCTACTTTTAACATCTTTTATGTATAGAAAGAAGTTAATTCACCATAGTAAAGTGAAATGAATATTAGAAGATGTTAGGAGGACATTGTAAATGGAAGACCATACAAAAATGAGTTGGAAAGAAGAGACTGTGATCACCCAACTGCACAACTCCGTAGATAATGTCACGATAGCTGTAGCGAAAGCGCTCACTCATCCCACAGAGCATTCTATTCTAGTCGCACAGGAAAAGATTGAACATGCCAATCGTTCAGTTACTAATGCTCTCCAAAATCAAGGGGATATTGAGCCGATTCGTACACTTCAAGATCAGTTGAATCAAGACAAGGAAAGGCTAAACAGAATTCATTAGTAGTGGATTACTTATAAAAAATCACCCCAATTATATTAGGGTGATTTTTTTAATCGGTTTTTCAAGCCATGAATAAGAGGTGTATCTGTTTAGAGTAAACTTTTATATCATCACCAAGGGTTTATTTACACCATGTATAGTAAATAAATCTAAATTTTTGTCCATTCATTTCAAATTCTTCATCACTAGTTTCTACATATGTAAATCCGTTTTTTTCTAAAACTTTAACTAAGTTCATTCTTCCAAGTATGGATCCTCTTTTGTCCTTGATTAAATAAAAAAGTGAGATTCCTTGGGTTTGTTCATCCAGTAAGGTGTCATGTCTT
>JBFELW010000281.1:0-3888 GCA_041551995.1 Paenisporosarcina sp. | reverse complement strand
TTGCATCGTAATATGAACCGGACGCTGTTGATGGAACAGCTAATGCTGAATTTGCAGGAGGGGTTTTAGTTTGTATAATGTGGTAGGTGTTCGCTTTAAAAAAGCGGGTAAAATATATTATTTCGATCCAATTGATTTTGTTTTGGAAAAAGGTCAGTATGTCATAGTTGAAACAGCCAGGGGTGTCGAGTACGGTAAAGTGGTAGTTCCTATAAAACAAGTAGAAGAGAATGACGTTGTCTTACCACTTAAACAAGTCGTTCGACCTGCTGATGAGCGTGATCGTCTTCAAGTTGATGAGAACCAATCAGAGTCAAAGCGTGCATTTGAATTAGGAACAGAGAAGATTGTTGAGCATGTGCTCGACATGAAGCTGGTAGATGTTGAATATACATTTGACCGTAATAAAATTATTTTTTACTTTACGGCAGAGGGTCGTGTGGATTTCCGCGATTTAGTAAAAGATTTAGCTTCTGTATTCAGAACACGTATTGAACTTCGTCAAATTGGTGTTCGAGATGAAGCGAAAATGCTTGGCGGTATAGGACCTTGTGGGCGAATGCTTTGTTGTTCAACGTTTTTAGGGGATTTTGAGCCAGTTTCTATTAAAATGGCGAAGGATCAAAGTTTATCTTTAAACCCATCGAAAATTTCAGGCTTATGTGGGCGTTTAATGTGTTGCTTAAAATATGAAAATGATGAGTATGAGACAGCGAAGGAGCTAATGCCAGACATGGGTGCACGTATTTCTACACCTGATGGCAATGGTAAGGTAGTTGGTCTAAACTTACTTGAACGTGTTTTACAAATTGAATTATTTGATCAGCAACGTGTACTTGATTATACACTTGAAGAAATTATGCTACATGCAGAAAAACCAGTGCAATTGACCGAATAATGAGGTGATTTCTTGAAAGAACGTAATTTCTTAGATACGGTCATGGAATTTGAAAAACAGTTAGAATCTTTACAAAAACAATTTCATGCATTAAAAGAATTTGTTGCTTTAATGATGGAGGAACATCAGTCATTAGAACAAGAAAACCATAATCTCCGAACACGTCTTGATGCTATTCATTTAGCTGAAGAAGACCTGCGTAAACAATCAAAAATAGACGTTAAAAGTATAAGTCATCTTGATATTGGTGAGGGGTATGATAACTTAGCACGATTGTATCAAGAAGATTTCCATGTGTGCCATGTACATTTTGGAAGTTCTAGAAAAGGCGAAGATTGTTTGTTTTGCCTTTCTTTTTTAAATAAACAAAACGGGTAGGAAAAGGCTGATTCCACTAGTGGTAGTGGAGTTCGGTCTTTTGTTATGTCGGAGGATAGAAAGTCATGAATATACAGTTAAAAGAAGATGAGCGACTCGATTATTTACTGGCTGAACAGTTGAGAATTATACAAAGTCCATCAGTATTTTCATTCTCACTAGATGCTGTGTTATTGGCGAAGTTTACTTATGTACCAAGTGCACAAGGGAAAATCGTTGACCTGTGTACAGGTAATGGTGTTATTCCTTTGTTTTTAAGTGCTCGAACAAAAGCGACAATAATTGGTGTAGAGCTACAAGAACGTTTAGCAGATATGGCAAACAGGAGTGTTCAATTCAATAATTTACATAAACAAATTGAAATTATTGAAGGAGATGTCAAAACCATTCCTACAGAATTAGGAATTGAAAAATATGACGTGGTCACATGCAACCCGCCGTATTTTCTTGCTCACGAAGCAAGTGATAAAAATTTAAAGGAACATATGGCAATCGCGCGACATGAACTCCACTTAACGTTAGATCAGGCAGTTGAATCTGCTAGCCGATTATTAAAACAAGGTGGTAAAGCTGCTTTTGTTCATAGACCAGGTCGTTTGCTGGATATTGTAACAGCGATGAGAGCCAATCGACTCGAGCCGAAGCGGATTCGATTTGTCCACTCAAAAATGGGGAAAGAGGCAAACACTCTTTTAATAGAAGGAATAAAAGATGGAAAACCAGATTTGAAAATTCTTCCTCCTCTATATGTTTACAATGATGAAGGCGAATATACAGAAGAGGTACGGGTGATGCTGTATGGTAATGTATAAACAGCATGTATTTTATGTGTTGAAATGTGCGGACGGATCCTATTACGCTGGTTATACCAATGATCTAAATAAACGCATTGATGTTCATAACAGTGGTAAAGGTGCTAAGTACACACGGGCTCGATTGCCTGTATCATGTATTTATAAAGAGGAATACGAGACGAAACAACTTGCTATGAAAGCAGAATATGCATTTAAACAATTAAGAAAAACAGATAAGATAACGTATATAGCGAGTGAAACGAAAGGTGAGGCATAATGGAATCACAAAAAAGTTTTTCTCAAACCAACAATAAAGGAATCTTATATTTAGTAGCAACACCTATTGGAAATCTAGAGGATATGACAGTGAGAGCCATTCGTTTGATGAAAGAAGCAGACCTTATTGCTGCTGAAGATACCCGAAACACCAAGAAATTGTGTAATTACTTTGAAATTGATACTCCACTTATGAGTTATCATGAACACAACTTAGAATACGGTGGAGATAAGATTCTTGATTTATTAAAAAATGGGAAAACAATCGCTTTAGTTAGTGATGCAGGTTTGCCGTGTATATCAGATCCGGGAGCAGATATCGTTGCGAAAGCAGTGGCGGAAGGATATTCGGTTGTTCCAATTCCTGGTGCAAATGCTGCGTTAAGTGCTTTAATTTCATCTGGACTGTCAACAATAACATTTTCATTTCTCGGTTTTTTACCAAGACAAAAAAAGGAACGAAAAGCAGCTATAGAATCATTTAAATACAAAACAGAAACTATGCTTTTTTATGAAGCACCACATCGTTTAAAAGAAACACTGCGTGATGCAGAGAGTATTCTTGGACCTACTAGGAAAGTTGTATTAGCACGTGAAATAACGAAGAAATTTGAAGAATTCGTTAGAGGAACACTACAAGAAGCTGTGAAGTGGGCTGAAACGGAAGAAATTCGTGGAGAATTCGTTTTGGTCATAGAGGGTGCTTCTGAAGAGGAAAGAGAAGTAGTTGACCATTGGTGGTCAATGTTAACAATTACAGAACATGTGGACCATATAATACGAGAACAAGATGTATCTTCAAAAGAAGCAATAAAGATGGTATCCAAAGAACGGCAATTATCAAAAAGAGATGTCTATCAAGAATATCATGTATTAGAAGAAACAAATCCGGAATGACAGTGTCATTCCGGATTTGTTTTAATTATTTACTTTTTACTAGACGTTTGTATTTCTTTAACTAACATCTCTGCGCCTTCTTGGCTCAAGATTAATTTACCACCAATTAAACGTAGGTTGTCATCAGAAACTTCACCTGTAACTACACAAGTCATATTTGGTAAATATTTTTTTAAGATGATTTTATCCTCATCCACGTAAATTTCCAATGCATCCTTCTCTGCAATACCTAATGTACGACGAAGTTCTATTGGTATAACTACGCGACCTAATTCGTCAACTTTACGAACAATACCTGTTGATTTCATGAAAAGCACTCCTCTAACTCTAAAATGTGATTCGTCAAATTTCGACATTTCTCTCTTGTCTGTTATTTATCATACCAACTCTTGCCATATACGTCAATAATTTAAATTTTGAATTCAAAGTAATTTATAGTAAAAATATGATAATAGTGTTAAGTAATAATAAATATTTGATATATATTGTGACAAAAGAAAAAACATTCCAAAAAAAGATAGTTTTCGGGATTTAATTTATAGCCCGAAAATAATTCGACATATTTTGCGTAACTTCCTTTATTGAAACAAGTCAGTGACTCAGATAGAATAGAGATACTATATTTTTACTGTGAGAGGACGAACA
>JBFELW010000280.1:0-3905 GCA_041551995.1 Paenisporosarcina sp. | reverse complement strand
TTGACTGACGCCAAGTTCAGGCAAGACATCAGCGATATAATCCATAAATAATTTAGATGGTGCTAGAATCATTAACTTATCGGCAGGGAAATGTTCACCCATAGTATACAAAAAATAGGAAATACGGTGGAGTGCAATAGTAGTTTTACCACTTCCAGCCGCACCTTGCACTAGAATGGGTTGTTTCAAATGAGCTCTAATAATCTCATTCTGCTCCGCTTGAATCGTAGAAACAATTTCTGTGAGTCGGACATCTGCCTTACCAGCAAGTGCATCTTGAAGCAACTCGTCATTAGTGGTTAAGTCAATATCACGTACAGATTGAAGTTCACCTTGTTCAATGATATATTGACGTTTTGAAAATAAATGCCCTGTAAAGGTCTCTTCATGTACGTCATATTCAATGTCACCTAAGCGTCCATCATAATAGACGTTTGCAACAGGTGAACGCCAATCGACGATAATAGGTTCTTGGGATTCTCTATGGAATAAAGACGTTTTCCCAATATACAGTAATTCGCTATCTTCATCATCTTTTTGAAAATGAATGCGTGCAAAATACGGTTTCTGTCTGATCGCTTCAAGTCCTTCTTTTTGAGAGCGAGCCATGTCAAAAAACCGTGCATTCGTTAAAATATTCATATAGCTTAAACTGGAGTCGAGGTAATCTAAGTCAGCCATAGCATGGCGAATGTTTTCTTGTGCGGACTTGACGTCTCGCATCGATTCGTTTAATAGTTGCTGCATGTAGTTTTTCGTGTAGGCGAGGCGCTCTTGCTCTTGTTCAAAATCAGGGTGTTTTTGTGTCATACAGCCCTCCGATATTTTGATTTTTTTGCGTCCGGCATAGATGAAATGAAGATGTTGGGGTTTGAAAACAGAATAGAATCTTATCATAAGAGAAACGCTTCGGCAAGAAGAATTTTTGCAAAAGTGCAACTTGTCTGTTAAAGTCGTGCGCGGCATGTCATAATCAGAGTAGAAGAGTATGAGACTAAGCTGAGCATAAGGAGTTTTTAGAATGGAAAAACCGACTGGGGATCATGGTCAGAACTTTGCAGCAAAAGGTGAAGCGGGGTTACATACGGATTTTAAAGAGAATATGACTTACGGAGAGTATCTTCATTTAGATAAATTATTGTCAGCACAAGATGGACTAACAAATCATCATGATGAACCGTTATTCATCATGATTCACCAAGTATCTGAACTTTGGATGAAACTGATTTTGCATGAGCTTCGAGCAGCCATTGACCATATTGAAAAGGATGAGTTACAGCCGGCATTTAAACAATTGGCACGGGTCTCTAAAATCCAAGAACAAATTATTCAAGGGTGGGATGTTCTGTCTACGTTAACGCCTGCAGAATATATGGAGTTTCGATCTTCTCTTGCAAATGCGAGCGGCTTCCAATCATACCAATATCGCATGATTGAATTTGCTCTTGGTTATAAAACCAAGCATGTTTTGAAGATTTACGAAAAAGACGAAGAGTTATTAGAGATTTTAACAAATGCATTCCACCAACCAGGGTTGTATGATGTTGCCATTCGGAAATTAGCAAGAAGTGGATTACCGATTGATGATGCCATTTTGAATCGAGATGTCTCAACACCCTATGAACCGAATGAAAGTGTACTTGAAGCATGGAAAACAGTATATAAGGATGTAGACACCTATTGGGAACTTTATCAATTAGCTGAGAAACTTGTAGATATTGAGGACTGGCTACAGCAATGGCGTTTCCGTCATATGAAAACAGTAGAACGTATCATAGGCTTTAAACAGGGTACAGGGGGGTCCTCGGGCGTTCATTATTTAAAGAAGGTATTGGACCAATACTTCTTCCCTGAATTGTGGTCACTACGTACAGAGCTATAAGGAGGGTCAATGATGAAGATATACGCACATCGAGGTTCATCGGGAACGAAACCAGAAAACACATTAGCCGCTTTTAGAGATGCAGCAAACTTAAATATTTATGGTGTGGAATTAGATGTTCACTTAACGAAGGATGGAAAAATAGTCGTCATTCATGACGAATCGATAGATCGTACGAGCAATGGAACAGGATACATTAAAGACATGACGCTATCTGAATTAAGAGCTTTCGATTATGGAAGTTGGTTTTCTCCAGACTTTGCAGGTGAAAAAATTCCAACATTAGAAGAAGTGCTAGAGATTTTTAAAAACACCTCTCACCATGTAAATATTGAATTGAAGTCGGATGTTTTTCCATACGAGGGTCTAGGCCATAAAGTATTGCATGTGATTGAATCGCTACAACTAGCGGAACGGGTAGTGGTATCATCTTTTGATCACGAAGCTATTCGAGAGTTTAAGAAAAGTGCCCCCCACATTGAAGTAGCCCTTCTGTCTATGGAAGTTCTTGTAGATATCTATGATTATGCTCGTTTTATACCAGCAGATGCTATCCACATTTCTTTACCTGCCGCATTGCGCAAAATGGCAAAAGAAGCTTTGGTTAAAGGAGCGATTCTTCGCGTATTTACTGTCAATGAAGTGGAACATGCGCTTGCAGTAAATAATGTAGGTATACATGCAATCTTTACAGACTATCCTGAGCAAATGATGAAGGTATTTGAGACAGAGAAATAAACCTAAGAGAATAAAGGATTATATGTCCATTCGCTCCTAAATGGTCACGAATAAACTCCAGAAATAAACGGTTTTCTAAATGTAAAATCCTCCACGCTTTTAATAGGCGAGGAGGATTTTTTTACCACTTAGAAATATGTTCTTCAGCAGAACCTAGTAATTGAGTGATGGCTAAACTAGAGCCATCCTCTAGTCGAACGAGACCATTATAATAGCCGATCATTTGATGAACCGAAGAAGTGACCAAGCGTGCATTTGTTTTAGCTTCTCGCTGAAAAAATGGAGTAAATGTTAAGTCAACATCATTGGTGAACTTTGTATGAATTTTCCACAGTTTCATAAAATCAGTCGGATCGTATTCAAACAAAACATCTTCGTGGATTTTTGACATTCGGCCATTAACAAAAACTGCATTTTCAGTCATGCCTGTTCCGTCTGTCCATTTACCACCAAGATTTAATCCAATACGACGGTTACCAACTCGTTGTGAAGCCATTCCCCAATTCCAATGAACCGATCTCGGCCATACACCACGTCCATAATCGAGTACAGCGAAACTTTCTTCTGGATTAAAAGAATAACGCTTGTCACCAATTTTAACAAATCCGCTTGTGGGAAGAGTGTGATGCTTCGCTGTATGCTGAAACATTTGACGATTCCATGGAATAACTACATTTAAAGAATCATCATCTGCTGGATGTTCAATATTCAAATCTGCATGAAGTAAATCACCATCAAAGTCAGAAATAGTAACAGTCATGTGCGTTTCGCCTTGCATATGTAAAAGTTGAATACTCATGTCATTATTTGATAATTTGACGGTTTCTAACACTTGGCTTGGCATATGAATACGTTGCCCAAGTGGGATGGTAATGGTTTTTTCAAAAAAACGCTGTGTTTCATAATCTAAAAAATAAACAAAACAAACAGCAGCATAATCTAAATGACTTATGGTCGCTGAGAATAAAATATCCTCTCCATAAACACACCAATAATTCCATTTTTTCTTACGCATAAAATGTCCTGTTAAATTACTTTCAATGATCGGTTGTCGAGCAAATCCGATTGCAGCTGGATTTAAATTACCTTTAGAATCACATAAAGAAACTGGTGTGCTGATCTCACGTTCTGCATGTTGTCTCATTTTCTGCATCTCCGACACCCTTTCGCCTCTTGAAACTATTATCCACTGAGTTATACTGTATAGTGTAACAAATTTTAAAGCAAGGGGTATTAGCTCAGCTGGGAGAGCGTCACGCTGGCAGTGTGAAGGTCGTCGGTTCGA
>JBFELW010000279.1:0-3917 GCA_041551995.1 Paenisporosarcina sp. | reverse complement strand
CAGATATTATAGACCTTCCGTCAAATGAAGCTGAAGCATTACTTACTGGGTTGAAAACCGGTTATCCGTCATTATCATATGTATACATAGGTAAGAAAGATGGAATTTTCTTAATTTCACCAAGACCTGAAGGATTACCAGCTGATTATGATCCAACTGGAACTGAGTGGTACCTTGGTGCTGAAACAAACGCAGCAGGAGAAATAGATGTAACTGATGCCTATCTATCTTCTGATGGGGCAGATCTAATGATTACAGTGGCGACACCACTTGAAATTGAAGGGGAGTTTGAAGGGGTTATTGGTGTTGATGCCATCCTTTCATCGTTCAGTGCTCGAGTAGCGGCAGTTAAAGTGGGTGAAGAAGGATTTGTTGTAGTTGCTGATAAGCAAGGCATGATTCTTGCCCATAAAGATACGTCACTCGTTGGGACATCTATTAATGATTTACCCATTTTCTCTTCTAAGCTAACGATTAATGAAGAAGAGTATGTATCTTTACAAAAAGTGAATGAACAAACAGGATGGACTTCTTATGTAGTTCAGCAAAGAAGTGAATTTAATGCAGTTCTTGCTAAAATGGATAATCTCTTTAACGATGGACAAGAAAAATTAGCCGTACAACAAGAATCTAAAATGAATAATGCCATACTTACTTTATTAGTTCTGACTCTAATCATTTCAGTTCTAGGAGTGATTTTAGGATATTTTATTGCAGGAAGAATTACGAAACCGATAACAGAAATGGTAGGTATTACGAAGAAAATATCTGAAGGAAACCTACAAGAGAAAATCGACGTCACATCAAAAGATGAAGTGGGTACACTTGGAAACTCCATTAATGTTATGGTTGATCACTTGCGAACTATTGTAGGAGGTCTTGCTACAATAACTCAACAAGTAAACAAAACGTCAAATCAGATGGACTCACAAGTAACTCGTACGAATGAATTTGCTGCAACAATTAGTGCATCTATGAACGATGTTGCACAAGGTTCATCAAGTCAAACACATAATATGGTGACGATTTCGACTACGTTAGAAGAAATTAGCCGTACCATCAATTACTTTACTGAAGGCATGAACACGGTTGCTAGTGGTATGACGGAGGCAGAACAAACAAGTAATAAAGGATTAGAAGCCCTTCATACGGTTAATGAAAGCATCGGGAAAATGGAAGGTCAGTCTGAGCAATCAAGTGTGATTATACTGGCATTGGCATCACAATTAGAAGAGATATCATCAATTACGAAACTAATTGAAGGTATAGCTGAACAAACCAATCTTTTGGCACTTAATGCGAGTATTGAAGCAGCTAGAGCAGGAGAACAAGGTAAAGGGTTTGCAGTTGTTGCACAAGAAGTTCGATCCCTTGCTGAGCAAAGTAAAGAGTCTGTGGCAACCATCTCAAGATTAGTTGCTGAAATACAAGTGAAATCTAGAGAAGCGGTAGTAAATATTGAAGGTAGCCGTGAATTAGTGAAGAATGGCCATAAAGTAATCGGAGAATCTAGTGATTATTTTACAAGCATAATTGAACGTATTGCATCTCTTAACCAAGGCGTTCAAAAAATGGCAGAACAATCGAAAGAGTTGAATGATAGTGGTCAGCGAATGAGTATGTCTGTTAATGAAGTTGTAGCCATTTCGGAGGAAACATCCGCAAGTGCAGACCAAGTAGCTGGTTCACTTGATGAGCAAATGGATGCAAACAAAGAGTTAGTACAGGTAAGTAACGAGTTGAAAGATTTAACCGTTCAATTAGAAAAAGAAGTTAAAAAATTCGATGTGTAAATAAAGACTAAATACAAAACCCCCTTTTTCTGTAAAATGAAAGAGGGGGTTTTCATTGAAAAAGATTATGCCATATTTGCTGTTTCGTTTAAATGTTCTGCGGAATTCGAAACACCGGAAATTGCTTGACCAATTTCTTTAATCGTACCAATTAAACTATTCATTTGTTTCTCAACTTCTAAAGCACTCTCTACATTAGTATTCATAGTAGAAGAAATTTTAGAAAACGTTTCGTTCGTTTGAAGAGATTTGTTCTTACCTTCTGTCACAGCTTCATTGACTCGGCTTAATGCTTGATTTACATTCTGAGTATATTCATTTGAGTTATTAACTAGTGTTTCAATTTTAGCAATTGAACGTTTCGTTTGTTCCGCAAGCTTTCTAACTTCATCTGACACCACCGCAAATCCTCTACCATGTTCGCCTGCTCTTGCAGCCTCAATTGCTGAATTTAGTGCAAGTAAATTAGTTTGATCAGCAACAGCTTGAACAATTTTAATGACGTCTGTTATTTCACTAGACGATTTTGTCAGTAATAGAACAGTATCATTCATAGATTGGTTATTTTCAGTGATCAGTTGGATCTTTTCTGATAATTCATTCAACAGTTGTTGTCCCTCAATTGCGTATTGCTGAGCAGATTTAGATTGATTGCTCGTTTCTTGTACTAATTGATTAACACCATCACTGTTCACAATTAATGTCTCAACAGATGCGTGCGTCTCTTCAGAAAGTGCTACGAGTTCTTCACTCGTCCCAAGTATAATTCCTTTAATGTCCTGTTTTGCTTTATCATATTGCGCTTCTCTTTGTGATGAGTTTTCATTCTCATATGCTTCTAATACAATTTGTTGTTCAAGATTTAAAATTTTAGTAATGACAAGTGTAATCATTTCTCTTTCTGCAATGTCTGGCACTTCATTATGTATGATTCGTAATAGAGTGTTTTGTAGATTTTGAAAGGCTCCTAAATACCAGGCAGGTTTTAAGCCAATATGGTAGTGTACCTTCGCAACTCTTAGTCTTTTATCTAAAAACTCTTGGTCAATACAGCCATTAAAAAGTTCTACTAAATGTGATTTTAGTGTATTACGTAATCTAGTAACAGTACTATGTTCTTCTATAATTGAATTTAACTCCGGTACGTCTAAAATGGTGTCATAAAATTCAGTAACTAATAATTCAATATGCTGTGTAATGAGAGGTTGAATACATTGAACAATCCCCAAATCTTCGTCCGTAAGTTTAATCATTTTCATTTTTGTTAAAATAATCTCGTCAGTTACACTCACTTTGGATTTGACATTTAATCTGTTCTCTAACCATTTCACTTTTCGGGGCTTCGTACGCCAAATCATAACCATTGTAATATTCCTCCATCTCATAAATAAGCACCAAAATTGGTCAAATGAATATCATTCTACCTTTTTTCACCATTGATAGTTCCATATATCTTTATTTATCAAGTAATGGTGAAATTGTACCTATAAATAAAAATATAGATGAGTATACAGTGATATTCAAGAAGCTGTAAGCAACTCTAGCACATTCCAGTAAATCCCATTAAAATAACAACCACTGGTACACTGGTAAAAGAAAGAGGGGAATAACGTGTAAGAAGTAATAATGAAAGAGCATACTTGTCTCGGTATCTACTAAATACCTTTCATATGATAGAGTGTACTACTATTTTTCATATGAAAGGAGGTACTTAATATGGGTGTAAAATCTAGAAAAGACTTATGTGGAAACTTTGCACGAATCCTAGGAGGAAGTGGAAGTATTGTAAATGGGGTTTGTCTAGTTCAAAGGTTTAGAGATATTCCATTTACGATTCTTGGAAGAAGAACGAATTCTCCTTTAGTAAATCCTCAATTTTTCACTTTTGAAGATGTGAATAGTCAAGGTAATGCACTAAACCTTGGGGAAACAGTTCTTTTACAAGAGGAAGTCAATCCGTTTGTTGAAGAATTAAGGGAGAGAGATATAATTGTCACCGCTATCCACAATCATTGGTTATTTGAGGAACCGCGAGCGATGTATATGCACTTTCAATCGATCGAACCCCCTTTAGAATTTGCAAGGAAAGTTCGGAAGGCGTTTAGGGTATTGAAAAGATAATTT
>JBFELW010000278.1:0-3927 GCA_041551995.1 Paenisporosarcina sp. | reverse complement strand
GTTTTCGGGATTTAATTTATAGCCCGAAAATAATTCGACATATTTTGCGTAACTTCCTTTATTGAAACAAGTCAGTGACTCAGATAGAATAGAGATACTATATTTTTACTGTGAGAGGACGAACACTTTTGAGCAATGAGAAAAAACCATTCTATATAACAACACCTATTTATTATCCAAGTGGAAGGTTCCATATTGGAACAGCTTATACAACCGTTGCATCAGATGCAATGGCTCGCTATAAACGATTAAGAGGATTTGATGTTCGCTTTTTAACAGGAATGGACGAGCACGGGCAAAAAATTCAAGAGAAAGCGATTGAAGCTGGGAAAGATCCACAAAGTTATGTAGATGAACTTGCTGAAGCAGCAAAAAAAGTTTGGGACATAATGGATATCTCTCATGATGACTTTATTAGAACTACAGAAAGCCGTCATAAAGAGGGCGTTGAAAAAATATTTCAAACATTCCTCGATAAAGGTGATATTTATAAAGGTGAGTATGAAGGATGGTATTGTACTCCTTGTGAATCTTACTATACAGAGAAACAGTTGGAGGATGGGAAATGTCCAGACTGTGGTCGTTCTGTAAATAAAGTTAAAGAAGAATCTTATTTCTTTAATATGAAGAAATATGCAGATCGTTTATTACAGTATTATCAAGACAATCTAGAGTTTATAGAACCAGAATCTAGAAAAAATGAAATGATAAATAACTTCATTAAACCTGGTTTAGAAGATCTATCCGTTTCGCGTACATCATTCGATTGGGGAATACGTGTTCCAGGTGATGAAAAGCACGTAATATATGTATGGGTTGACGCACTTTCAAATTACATTACGTCACTCGGATATAAATCTGAGGATGATTCATTATTTAATAAGTTTTGGCCGGCAGATGTCCATGTTGTTGGAAAGGATATCGTTCGATTCCACACGATTTACTGGCCGATCTTCTTAATGGCTTTGGACTTGCCACTACCGAAAAAAATATTTGCTCATGGATTTATCATGATGAAAGATGGAAAGATGTCTAAGTCTAAAGGAAATGTTGTATTCCCAGAGATGCTAGTCGAGCGTTTTGGTCTTGATGCAACAAGATATTTCTTACTCAGAGAATTACCATTTGGAGCTGACGGAGTTTTCTCACCTGAATCTTTTGTAGAGCGTACAAATTTTGACTTAGCCAATGATTTAGGAAATCTGTTAAACCGAACTGTTTCAATGATCAATAAATACTTCGACGGTGTAATTCCAGTGGAGAAGAATGAACCGACTGAATTTGACGTGCATCTTCAAAACCAAGCACAGGAAGTCAAAATGAAATACGAATTGAATATGGAAAAAATGCAATTTAGTCTAGTTCTTAGCGATGTGTGGTCACTCATCTCTCGTGCTAATAAGTATATTGATGAAACACAACCGTGGGTTCTTGCGAAATCAGATGAAGACAAAGGAAAGCTTGGAGCAGTTATGTGGAATTTAGCAGAGAGTCTACGTCAAACTGCTGTCTTTATACAACCATTCATGACAAATGCACCCAAGAAAATTACAGAACAACTAGGTCTCTCACCTGAATCTTTAACGTGGGAATCTTTAGACGTTAGTGATAGTATACCTACTGGAACGAAAGTGGTGGAGAAAGGTATCCCGATTTTCCCTCGATTAGAAGTAGAGCCTGAAATTGCATATATTCGAGAACAAATGCTAGGATCTGTTAAGCCTCAACAAGAGGTTGACATCGAAGTTGAAACTGAAATTCCGGATGTACCTGAAATTTCAATTGACGATTTTCTGAATGTCGATTTAAGAGTTGCTACAGTTTTAGCCTGTGAAGCTATTCCAAAGGCAGACAAATTACTTAAACTACAATTAGACTTGGGGTATGAACAACGACAGGTGGTGTCTGGCATAGCTAAGCATTACAAACCAGATGACCTAATCGGAACAAAAGTAATTGTTGTGGCGAATCTTAAACCTGTAAAACTCCGTGGAGAACTATCGCAAGGTATGATTTTGGCTGGAGAAAACGATGGTTTTTTAACAGTAGCAACAGTCGATTCAAATCTTAAAAATGGTGCGAAAATAAAATAACGTGCTCTAGAAAGCCCTTTAGGATTCCCTCCTAAAGGGCTTTTTAGTTGAAGTTACATATTAAACAGTGATATCTTAAATGAATGTTTTGGGTTGTGTGATTAGGGGATATGGATAGAAGGGTTCTCATTAACTTCCCTGAAAATTGGGTAAAAAGTATGTCTCCAAATGACAAATACATGTCTTTGTCATCATATTGTAATCTAACTGAGATGACAAACAACGAAATTAAATTTAAAATGTAATATAGTGAGGAGAAATAATTGATGTATATTGATACACATGTTCACTTAAATGCAGAACAATATAATGATGATTTAGAAGAAGTAATTGAACGTGCATTAGCCGCTGGTGTTAAGCGTATGGTAGTGATAGGCTTTGATCGTAAAACCATTAAGCGAGCCATTTCTTTATCGGAGCAATATGATTTTATTTATGCGGTAGTAGGTTGGCATCCTGTAGATGCGATTGATTGTACAGAAGAAGATCTCAAGTGGATTGAAGAGTTGGCTTTGCATGATAAGGTAGTTGCAATTGGTGAAACTGGCTTAGATTATCATTGGGATAAATCGCCAAAAGACGTCCAACAAAAAATTTTCCGTAAACAAATACAGTTGGCTCAGCGTGTTAATCTGCCAATTGTAATTCACAACAGAGATGCGACGGAAGATGTCATCCAAATACTAAAAGAAGAACATGCTGAAAAGACAGGTGGAGTTATGCATTGTTTTGGTGGAAGCGTCGAAACAGCAAAAACATGCATTGACATGAATTTCATGATTTCACTTGGAGGTCCCGTAACATTTAAAAATGCTAAAAAGCCAAAAGAGGTTGCAACTGAAATCCCCTTAGAGTGGCTTATGATTGAAACAGATGCCCCATATTTAGCTCCTCATCCCCATCGTGGAAAACGAAATGAACCAGCATTAGTACCTTTAGTGGCTGAAGAAATCGCACGGTTGAAGAATGTTTCTGTGGATGAAGTTGCACGAGTCACAACTAACAATGCAATACGTTTTTATCAGTTGCCTGTTTAAAATACGGAAATATATCCAATACTTGGTATATGGAGGTATCAATCAACCTGAATAGTGTGACTAATTGCTATTGGTTGACATGCAATTTATAAGTCTATATAATCACACGAGTGATAAGGAGGCGTTTTTCATGATAAATAAATCCATGAAAAACCTGTTCTTTAAGACATTGAGGAATAAACAAATAGGAATTGCAATCATTGCGGTTATTCTATTTGTTTCAGTATTATCAGCCGTTCTTTTAATAGGAACGAAACAAACTGTTGCATTATCATTAAACGGAAAACAACTAGAGATTGAAACAAATGCAGATACAGTTGGAGACTTGCTAGCAGAGCAAGATATACAAGTTTCTGATGCTGATTTTCTAACACCCTCATTGAACACTTTAATTGAAGAAGGTCTTTCAGTTAAGTGGGAGCAGGCAAAAGAAATCATGATTACTGTTGATGGTCAAATACAAACACATACCACAGTTGCCAATCAAGTTAGTGAAATATTAGAAGAAGCAGGAATAGAAGTTTCTGAGAACGATAAATTAACACCTACGCTAGATGCGAAGGTAGGACCGGATTCAACTATTGCTATCGAAAAAGCATTTGAAGTAACGCTTAAAGATGGTTTAGATGAGAAAAAGGTATGGTCCACTTCGACTACGGTCGCTGACTTTTTAAAACAACAAGAGATTCAACTGAATGAATTCGATCGTGTCGAGCAAAGAATGGAAGAACTTGTGATTCCAAACTATGTTATACAAGTTGTTCGCGTAGAAAAGGTCACCGATGTAGTGGAAGAAG
>JBFELW010000277.1:0-3930 GCA_041551995.1 Paenisporosarcina sp. | reverse complement strand
GTATTTAAACCAAACCATCATGAATACCCCAATGAGTGTCATTGCTCCCATTACAAAAAAGTAGCCATACTTCATCTCGAGCTCAGGCATGTATTCAAAATTCATGCCGTAAACTCCTGCTATAAATGTTAAGGGAATGAAGATAGACGATACAATCGTCAAAATCATCATAATGCGATTCATTCGATTTGAGTTCATCGCCATGTAACTATCTCGTAAATCTGCTGTCAATTCACGGTTGGACTCCACAATCTCTGTCAGTTTAACTAGATGATCAGAAATATCTGCGAAATACGCATTTTCTTTTGGTTGAAGGTCAAATCTACTCGAATGTAACACACGGTATATTAAGTCACGCATAGGTAAAATCGTTCGACGTAACCATAATAAGTCACTACGCATTTCAAACACAGAGGTTATTGACAAGTGCTTCATGTCAAAGGTCATCTTGTCTTCAATTTCATTTAATTGATCTTCGATTTTGTGTACAAGAGGAAAATAAGAGTCCACTACTTTATCAAGAATCTGATACATCGCATAAATTGAACCCCGTTCCCAAAATGATGCGCTGCGCTGTAACTTTTCGCGTACCACGTCAAGCTCTTCCACTGTATTATGGTGAAATGTAACGACAAAGTCTTTCCCTACGAATAAATCCAGTTCCTCTGCCTCAAGTGTCTCTTCATTCATTGTATGAACAACGAAAAAGTGATAGCCCTCATAATTATCGACTTTCGGACGTTGCAAACGATACAAACAATCTTCAATCGCTAGGGGGTGAAAATGAAAGAACGAATCAAGTAATGCAATTTCTTGATCTGTGGGTTTGTCAAAATCTACCCAGTACCAGTCAAACTCTTTTTTATCAAGATCCTCTAGTGGAAAGTCCAATTCCAATTGGCTGTTGGCCGTTACGCCAAATGTGCGAATCATACAAAAACCTCGTTTCAGACAATACATACTAGTAATAGTTTACCACTAAACCATTTACACGTTCTTTATGCGGTATACCTAAATTGTCTAAAAGTCAGATTTAATCTTTACTCAAAGAGGTGCTGTGTTTATCTTTAAAGTTTTCAATCCACGTGTAATCTATCGGGCCATTTGTAAGGATATACTGATCGTCCTCTATAAGAACCACAGCTCTTTCAATTAGAGACGGTAGAGTGATTCGCTTGTCGTGATAACCTATTTGAAAAGTAAACTGTTCCTCTGGATGTTTAGACGTGAAATCGCGTATCCCTTGTTTTTTAATATGATATTGACTGAAAAATTCCATGAGCTCTTGAATAGATTCCTCATCAGTTACTACCGTGTTATATATAACCGATGCGTCTATTGGTAAAACGTTAAAACGAATTTCTGTTATTTTTTCAGAATCTAGTACATCAACTAATTCTTTTTGACGATAATCATTCCATCTAAAAAAACTAAAAAATAGTGTGAAAAATACGATGGATAATATCAGATACGCAAATTTATTCTTAATAGTGTACACCGCCAATACTAGTATTTAAAACCGAAAATGATTATAAATAAAATGGATCATCAATCCAGCCGGTTAGGACGAAAAAATTCAAAAACCATTGTAATATAAATTGTGATGCCAACAAAGAACGGGTAAATCAGGAAAGCTACAAATAAGATATACTTGCCTAACCCGTAATCAGAACGAGGATTGCCTGCTCCAAATGAAATGAAAGACCCAGCAAGGGTTAAAAATAGAACGGAATAAGGAATCCATAACATAGATGATAGTAAATACCACATATTCGGCTCAAGCCAGTCCTTGAATGTAATGACAACTGCCATGAAAAAGAAGAGTAGGAAAACCCACCAGTAAACGTTGGTCATATTAAGTATCTTGCTTTCTTGTATACTTAAAAAGTCAGCTAATAAATATCCAAAGGCGTATGAAAGAGTCATCCCAGTAAACACTAAGCCAAAAATAGCTGAAATAATATTTAACTTATAAAGAAAGTTCAACATTCGTTCCTTCCTTTCAGTTTATCATAAAAGACGCCAATTATTGGAATATTTTCACAAGTTCAATGAGTCCTCTAATAGATATCTATCGCTTTACATGCCATAAAATTTAGTCTATATTAGCCATGATTCATTAGTTAAATAAAGCGTCATTATGTATATCATATGACGGTCAAGTTTTCTAGGGTTCCGCACACATTTGGTTTGGACTGGTCCGAGAGAAAACGCTTTGCACTATGCAAAGATACACGGAAGGATAAAAGCCTGGGAGATAACGTTTTTTACGTTTATCTTTCAGGCTTGTTTTGAATAAAGGAGATTTTTTATGAATAAAGAATGGATAAAAGTAGTGATTGCCTCACTATTTGAAGTGGTATGGGTCATAGGTTTAAAACATGCAGACAATCTATGGACTTGGACAGGCACGGTGATCGCCATTGTCATTAGCTTTTACCTCATGATTATGGCAGGAAAAAGACTACCTGTAGGTACAGTTTATGCTGTATTTGTTGGACTTGGGACTACAGGGACAGTTCTTGCAGATATTCTGTTTTTCGGGCAAGATTTTAATCTCCTGAAGATTGGATTTATTGTCATGCTGCTTATTGGCGTAATCGGGCTCAAGCTGGTAACCGATGAAGAAAAAGAGGTGCTATCTTAATGGGTTGGATGTTCTTAGTAATCGCAGGTTTATTTGAAATGACAGGTGTTGTAATGATTAATCAAGTGCATATCAATCGAAACCTGAAGTCGATCACAGGCTTATTCGCAAGCTTTGGTGCAAGCTTTCTCTTCCTTGCTTTGGCTATGGAGACTCTTCCAATGGGGACAGCATATGCGGTGTGGACAGGTATCGGTGCTTCAGGTGGGGCAATACTAGGAATGGTACTGTATGGAGAACCGAGAACGTGGTTACGTATCATATTTATTGCCATGGTCATTAGTGCGGCAATTGGGTTGAAGGTTGTAGCCTAAGAGAGACAAGTTTCGCAAAGGATACTGTTATGGAGTACAAAACCGTAAAATGATAATAAAATATACAACTAAAAGCACCGTGATTTGTAGCAAGTCTGTCATAAGATTTGTATCGAAAAGCAGTGCTTTTTCATTTTAGGTCATTGTTCATTTTTTCATATAGCTAAGGTATACCTAGGAAGATAGTTATCTCATAAAAACAGCCAATTAAGGCGATCTTAATTATTTTAGGCTGTTTACTTATTTAGAGGTGGGAAAGGTAAATAAAAGATACCGTCGATTGACGGTATCCATTTTTGTTAATTAAGATCGTTCGTTTTACTGTTATTAATGCCTCTTAACTCGTCTCTAATCTCTCTTAAATAGTCATTTCTTTGTTTCATTGAATTGATGGTAGTAATGACAAAATATACACCAAAAATTAGAATGCCTAAGTATAATAAAATATTAAAAATCCCGAACAGTGCCATTGTTTGCATTTTTTGACCCCCATATAATAAATCGCATATTCATATACTAACAGATAATTCCATAAACCCTACCTTTTTTTGTAGGAAACACAACATTGAATAGGAGTCACTCCCGCGGAAAAACGGATGGCGAAAGCCTTGCAGGAATGGGACATCGAAAAGCTTCCGGAAAACCTGCGTGAAAAATTCAACTTAACAGATGAAGAAAAACAACAAATTCTTTCTTTTTTTGGCTTAGAGATTGCAGAAATTTCGGAGCGTCGCAACTATCAGCAAGCGGACGTCATCTCATTATCTGACACAACACACCCAACCTTGAACAGTTATTGAAAAACTTCCAGCAAGAACATCATCATGAAGATGATGAAGTACGTTTCATTGTCAGTGGCCATGGTATATTCGTCATCCAATCTGCAGATGGAGAGTTCTTTGATGTAGAACTACAGCCAGGTGATCTAATCTCGGTACCTGAAAATGTTCGCCACTACTTCACTCTAAT
>JBFELW010000276.1:0-3952 GCA_041551995.1 Paenisporosarcina sp. | reverse complement strand
TTTGCACCAATCTTTTGTTGATGATTCTATCGGCTTGGCTTCATTCCATATGGATTCCCATAACTGTCGCAGAGTTGTTATTGATGGAAGATGTGTCAATGAAGGAGATGTTCAAGTAGCGATATCGCCTTTTGAGATTTCATATCGGTCAATTCGTCCAACTTCACAAGAATGTACCAATCTGCTGGTTCCAGTTTGTTTATCGAGTTCGCATATCGCGTATGGTTCAATCCGTATGGAACCAGTGTTTATGATTCTCGGCCAGTCAGCGGGAATAGCCGCTGTTCTAGCAATCCAACCTGACATTACTGTCCAAAATATTCCTTACGAAGATTTACAGCAAGCTTTATTAGATGCTAATCAAGTACTCCATTGGAGCCAAGACATGCAAGATGATCCTATTAAGAGAATGGAAGAAACCTTCGGGGGGTAAACCGAAGAGAATATGGACCATGAAAAAAGCCCGCCGATAACGGGGGATTATGTTTTATCGAATACGATTTTCTGTTTCTTTATCGAAGAAATGTGCTTTTGTTAGATCAAACGAAAGCGGCATTACTGTCTCAGGTTGAGCTGTAGCATCTGCATGTATACGGGCTACAAATGGTTGACCTTCAAGAGAAGAATACAACATGAGCTCAGCACCTGTTAGTTCAGATACTTCTACTTTCGAATCTATTGTTGTATCTGGGAAACGAGCATTAGCATCTAAATCACCATATATATGTTCAGGTCTCAATCCAAGAATAAGGTCTTTCCCATTGTATCCTTGAGCCTCTAATAGAGTGAGTTTTTCTTGCGAAACTTTCATAGAAGCTTGGCCAATAGTAAAGTAACCATCTACTAGTTTCCCTTCAAAGAAATTCATAGCAGGAGATCCAATGAACCCTCCTACAAAGACATTATCGGGATTTTCATAAACCTCTTTCGGAGATCCTATTTGTTGGATGAAACCATCTTTCATTACGACAAGGCGAGTTGCCATCGTCATAGCTTCTGTTTGGTCATGTGTCACATATACTGTGGTTGTTTGTAATCTTAGATGCAATTTAGCAATTTCAGCACGCATCTGTACACGTAATTTTGCATCCAAGTTTGATAAAGGTTCATCCATTAAAAAGAGTTTAGCATCACGTACAATTGCACGCCCAAGAGCTACACGTTGACGTTGTCCACCAGATAATGATTTTGGTTTCTTCTCTAAATAATTTTGTAAACCTAGAATCTCAGCAGCGTTTTGAACGCGGTCATCAATCTCTTTTTTAGGGAATTTTCGAAGTTTTAATCCGAATGCCATATTCTCGTAGACAGACATGTGTGGATATAGAGCATAGTTTTGGAAAACCATGGCGATATCACGATCTTTAGAAGCCACGTCATTGACTACTTTTCCTTCAATGCGAAATTCACCAGATGTGATTTCTTCAAGTCCAGCAATCATGCGAAGAGTCGTTGATTTTCCGCAACCTGATGGGCCTACTAAAACAATGAATTCTTGATCCACTATATGTAAGTTGAAATCAGAGACTGCGGTGTACTTGCCGTCATAGACCTTGTTTATGTTTTCTAGCACGAATTTACTCATACAAACACCCCTTTGAAATGATTACTTTTATCTTAACAATAGGGGTGGAGGGAGGGTATGGACGATGTGCACAATATTTAACATTTCACTTAGTGCATGTTGGATTAATACTTGATTAATACTTCTTCGCAATTAAGCTTGCGCAATAAGCAACTAGTGCCCCATCAAATTGACGCACCGGGATTCCTGTAATGTTGTGAAATTTAGCCAAACGATATTGAAGAGTATTTCTATGAATATGGAGCTTCTTTGCAGTAATAGAAGCATTGAATCCATTTTCGAAAAAAAGCTGAACCGTCTGCAGAAGTTCTAAATCATAATCTATGGGAATTAATATTTCTTTCACAAGCACATGTTTCATCTCTTCAGACATTTCCTTGATGAGATGAAACGGAAAAGAATTCTCCATAGTATAGATTCGTTCAGCTCGATGGTTTTCCAAGCTTTTTAGAAACCAATCTTTCTCTGTTGAAAAATGCTGGGGGAACTGAGAGTTAACTGGCTGGAATTTTCCGATGTACAGCTTAGCTTTACTATAAAAATCACTTTCAAGTGCAGCAATAAAAGAAGAAAAATCTTCAACAGTGCAAATATAAGTTGTTAGTTTTTCAATTAAATAGGCACTTTGAGATGAGATAAATAGAAGTTGCATTGAGTCTCCAAAAAAAGCTTGGCAAGCTTCAGCTAAATCTGCTTCGTTTACATTGTTTTCTTTGAAATATAGTTGAATAATCCGAACAGACTCTTCTTCATTAATTGGAGAAAGACCTCTAGATTCGAGAAAGTGAAGCCATTTTGTTGAAGTTAAATCATTTATCGCAGTACGGGATTCGATTTCAGTGTAGACGGAAGAGAGAAGAGCATACTCTCGGTTGGATACTTCAGTTTTTCGAATGCTAATCCAAGTGTTTGTCTGTGGATTGTGGAATGTATATTCATCTTCATTTAATTTTGTTGGATATTCGGATAGGAATTGGAGAGATGGAAAGAGTGTCATCAAGTTAATAGTCACGTCAGGAATTCTCCTTTTCTATCAAACTAAATATATTTTCATTTAACCATATTAGTAATGGAAAAGGAAGGAAGTGATTAATACTAGATGCTGAATAAGTAGGAAATTTACAGGTTACCATTTATGAGGAATGATTGCCTATCGAAAGAAGGGAATACGATGAATTTAATCGTACTAGTAGATAATCAAGCTATGAGCGAGCAAGCAGCAAAACTGGTAGAAAAACAAATTAAATTAAATTCACACTCTGTGCTTGGACTATCGACAGGATCAACTCCTTTGGGTCTTTATGAGCGCCTTATTAAAGGATTCAAGGAGAAAGAAATATCTTATCGGCATGTAACAACCTTCAATTTAGATGAATACCTGGGTTTAGAAAAAAACAATCCGAATAGTTATCACACGTTTATGAATGAGCGATTATTTCAACATATTGATATCAAACAAGAGAATACCCATATTCCAAATGGAATGGCTCCATCTATTGAAAAGGAGTGTGTCCGTTATGAAGATTTACTTGATTCTACAGGACCTATCGATCTTCAAATTTTAGGAATCGGAACAAATGGACATATTGGATTCAATGAGCCTGGGACTAGTAAGTTTAGTAAAACGCATGTTGTAAAATTAGATGAAACAACTCGACAAAACAATGCTCGTTTCTTTGATTCTAAAGAAGACATTCCGGATCACGCCATTACTATGGGGATTGCCTCCATTTTAAAAAGTAAACAGATTTTATTAATTGCGTCGGGCGAAAAGAAAGCTAGCGCGGTTAAACAGTTACTGAGTAAAGAAATTGATGCACGCTTTCCAGCATCTTGGCTCTGGCAACATGAAAATGTCACGTTATTGGTTGACCAGGATGCATATAAATTAATTGGGAATAAGAAGGGCTCTGAAGGTTATTCAACACAAATGAAATAACTAAACATCTAGCAAGCTGTTTTTATTAATTAACACATAAGAGGGAGGCTGAGATTTTGCCTGTGAAAGCGTCCGTCTGTTTCTATTTCTGTTTATCCATCGCTCCGCTAGCTTCGAAACATGGAAATGTGCTGTAACGGAAATCGACCTCTACTAAATATAAAAAGTGAATGCCCTTAGTCATATTTTATTACTTTTAGGACGGCTCCTTTCTTTTTTACGTTAATCTTGAACATGAACTTCTTAACAGTAAAAAGTAACACGTAAAGGAAATTATTTACATAACAATCATAGTATTTTACAATGAGTACAGGCACTTTCAGTATAGTACAGACAAAGAAAATTCGAGTTATTAAAAAGAGGGAAAACTACATGGATTACACCGATTGGAAAAGTAGGTTTTGGGTTTTTGCACTTCTATTATTTAT
>JBFELW010000275.1:0-3989 GCA_041551995.1 Paenisporosarcina sp. | reverse complement strand
GCCAGGATCAAACTCTCCATAATAGGTGAGTCGATTAGCTCGACTTTGTTGCTGGCGTCAAAATTAATGACGTTTATAATGAACGTTTAAGTTCAAGTTTTGTTTTCGATACCAACAGGTGTCGGCGTTAGAAAACGTTTTTGCTTCCCACACCGAAGTGTGTTCCGCTATTTTAGTTGACGTTTTGCTGTTCAGTTTTCAAGGTTCATGTTTGTGCGTCGCATCTCATCGACATTCATTATATTACACTATGTATTAAACAAAGTCAATACATATTCTAAAAAAGCTATAGAACCATAGAAATTAATAATACACTCATAATTCCAGGTACTCCTAGAGTAGCGATTATGAGACCGGATATGATGTTAACTGGCACAAAAAAACCAAAGAAACTAGATATCACGTGGATTCCAAATAAAATAACGAAGGCAAACGCAATTCGGAACCACCATACCGAAAAAAGTTCAATGAACTTAATCTTCGATTGTTTATTTAGAAATAAAAACAGAAGTAATATTATACCAATCACATAAATAAAGAGTTTCATGTCGCATCTCCACCTTCTTATTAGTCTATCAACTAATATATGAAGAGATCGGTATAATATATTCCTCATTTGATCATAATTTTACGAATCTTTGCTTCCTTAAATAGAAAGAAGTGTTTACTTTCAGTAATTTTACGCTTAGCAATTACCGATAAGTCATAGTCATCTAAGAAGTCCTCCATGACCTGCGCTTGTTTCCAATCGTCTTGGGTTTCCTTCATTAAATGGATAAGTTTATTGTCATACTCTTTTTTTAGTTTCCCTTTACGAAAAAACATGGTGCGACCCGCCCCTTCTTTACAATTCGCGTCGACCTTCCAACGCTTTTGACAAGGTCACTTCATCTGCATACTCTAAGTCTCCGCCAATCGGTAATCCATGGGCGATTCTTGTAGTCCGAATACCAGATGGTTTAACAAGTCTCGAAATATACATTGCTGTAGCTTCACCTTCTATAGTAGGATTCGTCGCTAAAATCAATTCTTGTACTCGCTCATTCTGTAATCTCTTAAGTAAAGGTGGTACATTGATATCTTCTGGTCCAATTCCGTCCATTGGCGAAATGGCACCGTGCAAAACATGGTAAAGTCCGTGATAATCTCGCATTTTCTCTAAAGCAATAACATCTTTCGGATCTTGTACCACACATATAATCGTGTCATCGCGTTGTTTGTCTTGGCATATATGACATGGGTCTATATCTGTGATGTGACCACATATCGAGCAATAACTTAGATTTCGTTTCGCATCGACTAGCGCTTTGGCAAAATCGAGTACAGTGTCTTCTTTCATACCTAAAACAAAAAACGCCAGACGGGCCGCTGTCTTTGGCCCGATGCCTGGCAATTTCATGAAACTATCAATCAGTTTAGATATTGGTTCAGGATAGTGCATACGGTTTCCTCCTAGAACATGCCAGGGAGGTTCAATCCTTTCGTGAATTGTCCCATCGTGGAGTTCGTTGTTTCTTCTGCTTTTTTCATCGCTTCATTTGTCGCAATAACAATTAAATCTTGCAACATTTCGATATCATCTGGATCAACAACTGTTGGGTCTAGCGTAACTTCTAGAACTTCTTTATGACCGGATACAGCTACTTTCACCATACCTCCTCCTGCTACACCTTCAAATCTTTGTGTCCCTAGTTCTTCTTGAGCCTCAGCCATCTGTTTTTGCATTTTTTGCATTTGTTTCATCATACCTTGCATATTTCCCATTCCGCGCATTTTTAATTTCCTCCCTAATCATCATGAATTTCTACAAACTCTTTACCAAACAATTTTTCTGCTTCCAAAACCAATGGATCTTCAGATGCCGCTTCCTCTTCCTGCATGAAACTCATCATGTCATCTGCAGCTTGCTCTATTTCAGAGGTTTCTGTTGCGGTTGGTTTTAACCCCTTTTGACGAATGAACTCTTCACGGATTTTCAACCAACCTTCTTCAGGTACATATAAAACCTCAAAAGATTTACCCGTTAAGTTTAAGAGTAACTGAGTAAAGCTACTAGAGAAGGTTTGGTTATCAGCCGCCATTTGGCAATGAATATCATATTTAAATTTTAACACAAATGTACTTGAAGATGCTGCTACTGGTTCTGCCTCATTCAATAGAGCAGCATGAGATTTTTGCAACTGGTTCATAATTGTTGCCCAATGGCTTTTGATTAATTGTATATCTTGCTTTGTAGCAGTTTTGAGCACTTCTGATATTCGACCGCTCGGTACTTTAAAACCAGACTGAGATTTCGGTCGTTGTCGTTTTTGTGGTTCGTTAACTTGAGTGTTAGCTGAGCCATTCCCAGTTATCCCTTGTCGAACCTGTTGTTCAAGAGCTGTTACCGTTCGTTCCAATTGTTCTATTTTCATTTCAAAAGAAGATAAGTCTATTGACTGGGTGGAAACTACACCCTCACTTACTTGTGACATTTTTAACAAAGCTGTTTCTAAATACACTTTTGAATGGTTTGAAAAACGCATATCTTGTTGAGTAGCAGACAAAATATCAATATATTGATACAATTTCTCGATTGAGTACTTGCCCGCTAATTGTTTGAACTTTTCCTCTCCTGAAGCAAGTTCTAACAATTCGTCGAGATCAGGTGCTGTTTTCATTAACAACAGGTCTCTGAAAAACGTAATGAGATCTTCCGATAGACGGACAGGATCTTTTCCCTCTCTCATAAGTTCCTCCAAAAGCATTAAAACTTTACCAACGTCTTTAGTTAATAAAGCCTCTGCCAGTTGATAGAAAATATCTTGACCGATAGAACCTGTTACAAGTAAAGCATCTTCAACCGTCATTTCGTCACCACTGAACGACACTACTTGATCAAGCATACTTAGCGCATCTCGCATTCCCCCACTAGCAGCCTGAGCAATAACCTTTAATGCTTGTTCATTAGCAGGAATTCCTGAATCCTTTAAAACCACATTCATTCGCTCCACTATATCTACTGACGTAATACGTTTAAAATCAAAACGCTGGCATCTCGAAATAATGGTTAATGGTAGTTTGTGGGGCTCCGTCGTCGCTAAGATGAAAACAACATGTGATGGTGGTTCTTCTAATGTTTTTAATAAGGCATTGAAGGCACTATTAGATAACATATGAACTTCATCGATAATATACACCTTAAAGCGAGAATTTGCTGGTGCAAAGCGAACTTTTTCAATGATGTCTCGAATTTCTTCTACTCGTGAATTAGATGCTGCATCAAACTCAATAACATCTGTATTCGAACCATTGGTTATACTTTTACATGTTTCACACTCATTGCATGGCTCAGAAACCGGAAATTGCTCACAATTGAGGGCTTTTGCAAATATTTTAGCTGCACTTGTTTTCCCTGTACCCCTTGGACCCGAAAACAAATAAGCATGTGTAGTTTTATTATAAAGGAGAGCATTTTGAAGGGTTTGTTTCACATGTGCTTGTCCAGACATTTCCGCAAAAGATTGCGGTCGGTAGACACGGTAAAAAGCTTGATACGCCAACTGATTTCTCCCCTTTTCGCATGATTTTAAACAGTCCCTTTAGTTTACCATATTTGGGCTACTTCTTTCATTTTACCAAATGAGTTTTTTAGATTTTAAAGCAATAAAAAAGGTGTTTGTCGCTAGTTAGCGAACAAACACCTGAATGGAAGTATGTATACCGTGCACCTTCCTTCGACTGAAATACATAAGCGGAACCTCTGTCGTTAGCTCAGTTTAGGCAACCCTGCGGCACATAAGAAAATCCACTTAAGGCTGCTTCCTTCCGGACCTGACCTGATTCATGGGTACTCATTGCGCAGGACCCAGACGTCAACACTACGTGCAAAAGTCAGACCCTACATATATACAACCTCGAGAAGGAATTCAGTCTTGCTAGAGCGGATTGCAAGTTACAGGACACCGCTACCTTCCCACCTAGCACGGCATTTACTAGTATAACGATTT
>JBFELW010000274.1:0-4017 GCA_041551995.1 Paenisporosarcina sp. | reverse complement strand
CTAAGCCAATTTCTTCGTCTACGACCATATCGTCACCAAAGTATTTTTTGTTTAATTCATAATAAACCTCTGTTAGCTTATCAGCTGTTAAGGCTTCTCCATCTTGATCAAGCTTATGAATCAAATGCTCAAATTCAGCAAACATCGTTTGACGGAATACAGTTCCACGGAAACCTTCTAACCAGTAGTTTAGTAAGTAAATACGTTTTTGTGGATCATCAATTGTATTTAACAAATGCTCATTCAATAGTGCTTCATTACAAGTTGATGCAACTTCTGCAACGTAGATCGAATAATTACCATAAACAAATGGTTGGTTTTCACGTGAATAGTAACTGTGTAAGCTATGTCCGAATTCATGAGCAAGCGTGAACAAATTACTTACATTATCCTGCCAGTTCATTAAGACGTAAGGGTTCGTTCCATAAGCGCCAGAAGAATATGCGCCCGAGCGTTTCCCTTTGTTTTCAAGAACATCTACCCAACGATTTTCCAAACCCTTTGTGGCAATGGATACATATTCTTCGCCAAGTGGTGCGAAGCTTTTAAGCATGATATCTTTTGCTTCTTCGTAAGGCACTTCCATTTTTGATTCTTTAACAAGTGGAGTGAAAAGATCCCACATGTGTAATTCGTCAACACCTAATACTTTCTTACGCAATGAAACATATCGCTGTAACAAATGAAGATTCTTATTTACGGTATTTACTAAATTATCATAAACATTTTCTGGAATATGGTTCTCTGCCATAGCTGCATGACGTGCAGACGTATAGTTACGAATCTTCGCATTTACATTGTCGCTTTTAATGTTTCCAGCAAGAGTCGATGCAAATGTGTTACGGAACTTACCATACGTCCCGTACATGGCACGAAAAGCCTCTTCACGTACTTGTCGATTATCACTTTCTAAAAAGCGAATGTAGCGCCCGTGAGTAAGTTCAACCTCTTCCCCTTTATCATCTTTTACATTAGGAAATTCTAGGTCTGCATTATTTAACATGCTAAACGTTTGTGAGGATGCGTTTGCTACCTCTGATAATTGAGCCAATAAAGCTTCTTGTTCTGCAGGAAGAACATGTGGACGCATTTCATTAATTTCTTTTAATACTTGTCTATATAGTTGTAATCCTTCATGTTCATTTAAATACTTCTCTAACTCTGATTCTTCTAGTGACAAGATTTCAGGTGTCATAAACGACAAGCCTGTTGAAACTTTCACAAACAATGTTTTAATACGACTATCCATTGCTTGATAATGACTGTTCGTTGTATCTTGGTCATAACGCATATGTGAATACGTATAAAGACGGTGAATACGTTCTAACAACTCATCGTTATACTTGAAAGCTTGAAATAATGCTTCTGCACCATTTGCAAACGTACCTTGGTATGAGCTTGCTTTCTCTGCTAAGACACTCACTTCTTTGTATTCACTTTCCCATGCTTCATCTGTAGCGAATATGTCTTCCAGTTTCCATGTCAACTCTTCAGGCACTTCTTTTCTTGTTAATACCTTATTCTTAGTATCAGCTGTCAAAATTGGCTCCCCCTCAGATCAATAAGTTAGTAGAACAACTTCTTTATTTTCTCAATATTCACAACGCTTTGCAACTATGAGGTTTTGAAAACTTTTAAGTATCTTGTCTTCACTTATTTGCTGGTGAAAAACAAATCGGTCTATCTTAATCTCTAATGTTTGAAGCATGTTTACATAGACGTTTAGCACCTCAATCCCCTTATCGACATCTATTATATTCATTAGTTGTTTAACAAATGTCTTCATCCAACTATTATTTTTTTCAAATATTGGTACATCATTTTTCAAACTTTCATAGATAAAACGAACTTGCCATTCAACTAATGAACATGAAAAACACTCCGAACCCTCTATAGGTATTCCTATAAATAAAGGCAAGTTTATGGGCGATACTTGATATTCATAACAGGCTCTTAATAAATGGTCATTGACACCTTTTCGACTTGTGAATAGCCGATTTCGTAAAAACAGTAACCGCTGCTGTTTGACGAGATTCCAATAAATTGTACTATCTTCTTCTACTAATGGCTTCATCAGCATAAAGGGGAAGCTTTGATGAAGAGTAGACAGTGTACGTACTTTCCCAATAAAGCGATTTCCTTTAAGGTGCACCAGATGTGAGATGTAAGTAAATTGGTCATTAGTAGGGTTATATGTGATTAAGTGAGAGCCATAGATTGGGTGATGTTCGATAAATTTTTGGCGAAAACCAGATAGTTGAAGGGAAGTAATTCCGTGTTTTGGGATGGATGGAATATCAAATGCACGTAGTAGCCAAATTGGTGTGATACCAATTTTACGGTAGCCTTCTGAACGTTTATCAATTTCTAATATGGGAATGACACTGCATTGAAACTCAATCGCATATTTCTTCTTATTATGTTGGACAAGTAAATCTGGTCTTTGTTCAATTTTAGGCAAATAGCTTTCAACAACTACTTCAATATTTTGACTTCGAAAAAAATCGGCTAGCTGTAACTTACCTTTTAAATGTGTGGGAGATTCTCTTTCTGAAAATGAAGTTAAGCAGTCACTTAATACAATATGAGCAAAGTGGGGAATCATGACTTGTCCAATTTTAAGACGAACTGGGTTTTCGCATTGTGGACAGATAAAAGTCAACGATTTTCTCATATGTTGTAGGACTTCTTTAGATGATTGGCTCGAGATGGTAAAAAGATCACGTGTATCTGTTAGGGCTGTTAGTATAATTGCACCTCCTTATGATAATTGTACGAATATTTAAACATAAAATCAATTAGGAAAAAAGTAGAATTTCGTGTTTTCCTTTTAAAGTAGAAACTTCATTTATTCATGTCTATTTGTATCTAAATTTGGTTCTTTGCCAAATGACGTTGGTGAAGAATAGTAGTCAACCAAAACTTAGTTATTGTCGGGTTATCCAAGAAGTCAGTAAAGCTGATTCTTCAGGATAGTTGCGGAACGTGTCTGCCTAGAACGGAAATCTGCGTCTTCTAAGAGAAAAAAGATAAAATGTACGAAATCGTTCCCATACTCGCATTGATGTTCCAAAGAGATCTTTTTCAGTGCCCTCGAACAGCGCGAGCTGAAGAACCTGGACTGAGCGCAGTGAATGTCTTTGTATTTGCGACGAGTAATCGCAGGAGCATAGGAAGCGGCTGAAGCCGTGCCCGCGGAAAGCGTCCGCTTGGAACGGAAACCTACCTTATCCAATATATTTGTAAAAAAAATAACGTTAGTGAAGATCCTCCTCATCTCCCTTTAAAGGGATGGGGGTTTTCTTTCACCAACGTCATTTATTGTACAAACCTAAATTTTCAACCCCCCCTAAAGGGAAGGATTAATTAAAATGCTTTAATACTGTTTCAAATACTTGGTCAGCCATAATTTCTTTTCCATATTCTTGCATACGGTGAATCGTTACTGTAGATTGAGAAGAATATTCGGACAGAATACTTGTAAGATTAGCTATCTCAATTTCATTCATTTCTTCTTTATCTGCTAATACGTACAGATAATAACGATTATTGAAAACATAGAGGGCTGTTGAAACATAGCTTGGTAGCTTAATTCGTTTAGCCATAGGAATTAAATCATCAAATTCTTTAATGAGGAAGGTAAACTCACCGGAAACATCTGTAGTTTCACTAAAGATTTCTCCATAATCTTCAAACGGTTGTTCTTCTATAGAACTTTCGGACATATTTGAGAAAAAATGACCTTTCTCATCTGTTTCATATGGTGATTCCATCCTTTTACCATCACGGTTAATCTGTGCTCTAGTAACAGTCACTTCTAAACCTTTATCCATCGCATGAACTTGGATCCAAAGTGGACCTTCTATTTCAAAATCCGATTCATCATTAATTTCATCCATCATTTCCCAAAAGAGTTCTTCGCTCTTATCTCGATTAAACCAAATTTCATCTCGGCTGAAGCCTCTTTTTTCGATGTCGATGTATGAAATGTAGAATTTAACAGTGTTTTCATTTATG
>JBFELW010000273.1:0-4023 GCA_041551995.1 Paenisporosarcina sp. | reverse complement strand
ACAATATTGGGATAAAGTCTTTACTTACTTTCTAGAGGAATATAAAGCAGGAAGAACACCCAATCCTGATGTCATGTGTAACAAAGAAATTAAGTTTAAAGCTTTCTTAGAACATGCGATAAGTTTAGGTGCTGATTATTTAGCAACGGGACATTATGCACAAGTAAAAGAAGTTAAAGGAGAAACCCAACTTCTTCGAGGTCTTGATAACAATAAAGACCAAACATATTTCTTGAATCAGTTGTCTCAAGACCAATTATCTAAAGTGATGTTTCCGATAGGACATTTAGAGAAAAAATTGGTACGTGAAATCGCAACAGAAGCCGGACTTGCAACAGCAACCAAAAAAGATTCTACGGGTATATGTTTTATAGGTGAACGTAATTTCAAAGAATTCCTAAGCCAATATTTACCTGCGCAACCTGGTGATATGATCACTATGGATGGTGTGAAAATGGGGCGTCATGATGGGTTGATGTATTATACAATCGGTCAACGTCATGGTTTAGGTATAGGTGGAGCGGGAGATCCTTGGTTTGTTCTAGGGAAAAACTTAGCAAACAACGAGTTATTAGTTGGTCAAAACATTCATCATGAAGCATTATTTTCAGATCAATTAACTGCGGTTAATATGAGTTTTACAACAGATACATTTAACAAGCAAACATTTGCTTGTACAGCTAAATTTCGATATAGACAAGAAGATGTAAATGTAGATGTTGAATTGACAGATGATAATGGTGCTATTATTACATTTGCGGAACCCGTACGTGCAATTACACCTGGACAAGCTGTTGTTTTATATGATGGGGAAGTTTGCTTAGGTGGCGGTACAATCGATACGGTTTTGAAACAGGGGAAAAAACTCACATATGTTGGGTAACAGTCAAGGAGTGAACATATGAATCATTTAGAGCTTGGTATTCAAGCTATTCAAGATAAAGATTATGAACAAGCAGTTGCACATTTTTCAAAAGCTATTGAAGAAGAAACGAATAATCCTCTAGGATATATAAACTTTGGAAACTTATTAGCACGTATGAATGAAACGGAACGAGCGGAACGTTTTTTCCAAAAGGCGATTACTCTCGATGAAGAGGCGGCAACTGCTTATTACGGTTTAGCCAATTTATATTATGAAAAAGAGCGTTATGAAGAAGCGGCTAAACTTTACGAGAAAGCAATACACTATAACATTCAAGGTGCAGATACCTACTTTATGTTAGGTAAATGCTTTGAACGTTTAGGTAGTGAAAAATTAGCACTCCCTTATTTACAACGTGCATGTGAACTTGACCCGACAGATATTCAATTCAGATTATCTTACGGCATTGTACTCGCAGCGTTAGAAATGTTTACTGTAGCAGAACCAGAATTTATGTATGTCATTCAAAATGATTTAAATAATTCGGATGCCCACTACAATTTAGGCGTTTTGTATGCGGTATCCACCGATCGAACTGAAGATGCACTTTATCATTTGAAACAAGCATATACCCTGCAACCGGCTTTTGATCAAGCTAGGTATGTCTACGATATGATCGCATTACGTCATAATTAAACTGGAGGCGACAGTTTTGTCAAATCAAATCGATTTATTTCAGCAAGAGGCGATGTTCATTACTGGCAAACCTGTCGTCACAATTTTTCACAATGCCACTAATTTATTCTCCATTGTAAAACTTAAAGTCGACGAAACAAATAGTACCTATACCGATAAAGAAATTATCGTTACTGGTTACTTCCCTCCATTGATGAATGAAGAAACGTATCGTTTTACTGGTCAAATTAAACAGCACCCAAAATACGGAACGCAGTTTCAAGTAGAAACGTTTACAAAGGATGTACCTGAAACCGAACAGGGTGTCATCCATTATTTATCGAGTGATTTGTTTCATGGTATTGGTCGTAAGACAGCTGAAAGTATTGTAAAAAAGCTGGGTAAAGATGCTATACGGCTTATTTTAGATGATCCTGAGGCACTAGATAATGTACCTAAATTAGCTCAAGAAAAGAAAGATACCATTCGTCTAACACTAGAACAAAATCTAGGTTTAGAACGTGTCATGATTCAGTTAAATGAGTGGGGATTTGGTCCTCAACTTGCTATGCGAATTTACCAAAATTACCGGGAGGAGACCATTGAAGTACTTACGAAAAACCCCTTCCGATTAATTGAGGATATTGATGGAATAGGTTTTCACCGAGCAGATGAACTGGGTTCCAAATTAGGTATGACAGGCAAACATATAGACCGAATAAAAGCAGCAGTATTTCACTTGTTGAATGCTGCTTCACTTAGTGAAGGGCATGTGTACTTGCATGCGGAGTATATCTTGCCAAATGTAAAACAGTTACTAGAGTCTAGCCAATACGAGGAAGTACCATATGAAGCTATTTCTACTGCTTGTATGGAATTAGTCGAAGATGGGAAATTGGCCGGAGAAATGTCTCGTTTTTACTTACCGTCACTTTATTATTCAGAAGTAGGTATTGCTTCAAAATTAGAGTCATTAATTGGAGAGCAGCAAGAGCGCACAGCTTTTCCAACATCTGAAATCCGTAAAGCTTTAGGTGAAGCGGAGGAAAGGTTAGGCGTCTCATATGCAGAGACTCAGATTGCAGCTATTGAACTTGGCATGAATGCGTCTGTCATGTTACTTACAGGTGGCCCAGGTACTGGTAAAACAACGGTTGTCCGAGGTCTGGTTGAAGTATATGCAGAATTACACGGATTATCGCTTGATCCAAAAGAATATGCCAAAAAACAAGAACCTTTTCCAATCATATTAGCTGCACCTACTGGTCGTGCAGCAAAACGTTTAAATGAATCTACAGGCTTACCATCCATGACAATTCATCGGTTATTAGGTTTTACTGGTAAGGATAAAGAAGAAGAAACTGATAAAGATATACAAGGTAAATTAATCATTATTGATGAAATGTCTATGGTGGATACTTGGCTTGCACATCAACTACTCAAAGCAATTCCTGAAGACACACAGGTTATTTTTGTTGGTGACCAAGATCAATTGCCACCTGTAGGTCCGGGACAAGTATTAAAAGACTTACTCGACTCAAAACGTATACCTACGGTAGAACTAACCGATATTTATCGTCAATCTGCGGGCTCATCCATTATTGAACTCGCCCATCAAATGAAAAAGGGCCAGTTACCTGCTAATTTAACAGGTAAAACATCTGATCGTTCCTTTATAAATGCAGGGCCAGAACAGATACCTAAAGTTGTTGAACAAGTAATTAAAAGTGCTTTGGCAAAAGGTCATACGATAAAAGAGTTACAAGTGCTAGCACCCATGTATAAAGGTCCAGCCGGTATTGATGCGTTAAATAAAATGATTCAAGAGATGGTAAATCCGAATGATACAAGAAAACGCAAAGAACTCGTATTTGGTGATACAACCTATCGTATTGGAGATAAAGTGTTACAGCTAATCAATCAACCCGAAAGCCAGGTATATAACGGTGATATGGGAGAAGTCATTAGCATCTCAAAAGCCAATGAAAATGTTGAAAAGCAAGACCTAATGATTGTTTCTTTTGAAGGAATAGAAGTAACCTATCAACGTAGTGATTTAGGTCAGTTAACTCTTGCGTATTGTTGCTCAATTCATAAATCACAAGGAAGCGAGTTCCCCATTGTTATTATGCCTGTGGTAAGAAGTTATATGAAAATGCTTCGTCGGAACTTGTTGTACACAGGGATTACACGAGCAAAAAACTTTCTGATACTTTGTGGCGACGCGGATGTATTCAAATATGGCATTGAAAGAACGGATGACTTAGAACGTTTAACGTCATTAAAAGAGCGGTTAACTGAAGAATCGAGCACTGTAATAGATGATGTGGATGAAGAGATGGAAGAGGAGTCAGAAGCTGAAGTAACGGATGAAGTTGCATTAACTACTTCTAATTATTTGAAAATCCACCCATTAGTAGGAATGAAAGGAACATCACCATACGATTTTTTAGATGAAGTGAATTGACATGAAAGCAATTGTT
>JBFELW010000272.1:0-4029 GCA_041551995.1 Paenisporosarcina sp. | reverse complement strand
GCCAATACAGGATTTCTTTTATCTAAATAATTGATTTCTAAAGCAGCCATGCTAAATGTATTGAACTGATGCTGTTCATGATCTGCCAGTTTGGAAACTTTGTTCATATCCACTGTCGTCCGATGACTGTCCCAAATCGCAAAAAAATACACCGGCAAATAGACTAGAAGCCATCGACTATCTAATACATTAGTTGCCATTTCAAATTTACCTTGGATTGAATAGATAATTGCCAAATTAACATGTGCCTGAGTATTCACAATCACTTCCCAAATAAATAAGACAAATCCTCGAAGGTACTTCGATAAGAGCAAGTGACCAAACCCTGGAAAAGCAGCACTCCACCAGGCAATAATGGCTGGGCTTCTTAAATGAATTTGGGTAGTACCAAAGATACTAACATGTGCTTTGTAACGTCTTGCTGTATTGGTGGTTGTATAATTATCCATTTAGAAACCCCTATTATTAAAATTATTCTATTCATTAAGAATTTCCATAAAGGGTATTGTTTATTCTTCCTAGTAACGTATAAATTCTTTGCGGGAAACAAAACATAGAACTAACACATTTCTAAACTAAGTGAAAGCCAGAAGGGAAGCTACGCTCATGCATGAAATGATCGACATACATGAAAAGTATGCTCATTTACATAAACAGCAGTTTAGTGAAAACATTTTTCTTTCTTACCAGTGGTGGTTTTTAATTGGAATTTCTATAGTTCTATGGTTAGTATGGATAATTTTTGTAGATAAAACGAGATTGTATAGTATTTTGCTTACAGGTTTATTCACAAGTACCTCAGCACTTATCTTAGATGATATTGGCATTTCAATGGCTTTATGGATATATCCTTACTATGTCTTTCCTTTCTCTAGCGTTCAATACCCCATTGATCTTGCTATTATTCCGGTTTTTTATATGTTGTTATATCAATACTTTACAAAGTGGAAGCCTTATTTAGTTGTACTAACACTATTGACCCTTTTCGCCGTCCTTGTGGTTGAACCTTTATTTGTTTGGCTAGAGATCTACAAACCCATAAATTGGACTCACTGGCTTTCCGCACCCGGCTACATGCTGATTGGGATACTCGTAAAAGGTTTAGTTGATAAAGTCGAGCAGATTGTGGCATTAAAATAAGAGTCTAAGTGTACCCCCACAGTGGACTTTCACCACTTAGATAGTTGCCATGCCTGGCACACATAAAAAAGAGCCGCGAAAGCAGCTCATAAGATTCAGATCAAGATCTATTTTACTCCACGTTTCTAAGGATGGCGTATCCTTTGTGTACTTTAATAGTTGCTATGATTTCGCCTTTACGAGCTTTATCTTCCAACTCTAAGCCGGTGTTATCCTCTAGATAGTACTGCTCTATTGGAATTGACACTCTGGCAGTATCCTCCTGGATGTAGGGATTTAAAACACCTTTAATGTAAGTTCCTGAGTTAGGCTTATCCATTGTTAAGTTTGTTACTTTATGGGTATCCGTTTCTTGATTATAGTCTAAGTGAATATACACACTTAAGTCATTTTGAGGGAAACTACCATAGGTATTATCTTCTAGTTTTTTCTGTAAAGATTTTTCCACAACATGAATGGGAATGTTCTCCGCTTCAAAATCTAAATCAACATAGTCTCCGTAAAATAAGTGACTAGGGTCTACCGGTACCGTTTGTAACCTTACTGTTTCGCCATAGTAGATGGTGATCAACGGTTTTATGGTCATGCTTAGCAAAAACAGGATCGGAATGACTAGAGAAATTAAAAATAATTTAGTCTTTGAGAGGTTTTTCATTCTTAACCATCTCCTTTCTCCGCGTCTTTTCAAACCAAAGACCTAGGCCTAATAGCAATATACCTCCGATAATGAAAGCAATGGATTTATCCATGAATGCTAATGATAAGTCTACATAGAAACGTAAAATGAATACACAGACAATCGCCACTCCGTATAGATTCTCTCGTTTAACTAATGTTAGGGCATATAGGAAGTAAATGACTGAAAAAACAAGTGAAGCGATTAAAGCTTGCGAATGAAGTTCGTCGTTATAATAGCTGGTGTTGTCGTAAAACATGGGAACCCACACTTCAGGAAATGAAAGAATCAAGGCAGTTGGGAAGTGTAGTATGGCTCCCGTCAACTTCATAAACTTTTTATAGTCTGGATGTTGGAAATAGGTAATCATCATCCAAAGAGTAAAATAGAACAAGGCAATCACTGCGATATTTTCATATTCAAAGTGGTAGAAAAGGAATGCAGAAAGTACTAGAGTAAATACAAAGTTGACGATGAATAATGGTTGAGACTTTTTCATGATCACATGTCCTATATAAAACAGAATAGGTATCGCTAAGACTGCTACGAAAGGAAACTGATCATGTTCGACTGGTTCAAATAAAAATTGAACCGTAAGATATTGATAAAGTAAGAAAAAGTTAGCAATCATCAGTTGATATGATTGATTCATGACAAAATAATTGAGTGCGAAAAGTGCAGGGATGATGACAAGAGGTAAATACTTCGTCCAGTCATCCACGAACATAAAGTTCATCTCTATGAATTGATAAAGAATGATAAAGTTTACGAGTCTTATATACACGTTATTTCGCATGACATAATAGCCGAATGCAAATAATGCAGGAATAATAACAATAGGTGCATATTCTAATAACCCGTCCGCAAAAAGAAACTTCATCTCAATATAGGCATAAACAAATACTAGACTTGCCACCTTTAGGATCTTATCTTTTAAGTACAATGCCAAAGGAAGAATGCCAATACCCCACATTAAGAATGCATCTTCTAAATTTCCACCTAAATGAAACAATTGACCAATATAGAAAATCTCAGCTCCATAAGCAAATGCCCCTATGTAATAAAAAGCTCTCGATAAATTCGGCTTTTTCTTTTCTAAAGCAAAGCCTAATAGATAGAAAATAATTAGTGTACTTAATAGCGTTATAAATTTAATGGTTTTTGTCAATTCCGACCAGTTACTCGCTACAAAGCTTAATATTCCTAACCCAATGAGGACACTGTCGATAATCGATAAGATTTGTACTGAGTTCATTTTCACCATTGGTGTATGTAGTTGTGGTGTTGGTGTATCATATAAGTCAATTAATTCGTTCGATTGACCTTTATTTAAATGACCAGCGCTTTCTAAATACGTAAACTCTTTTTTAAGAAATTCGTAACTGAGTTTGGATACTTTTCTTTTCAATTCGACACCTTCCTTTCGCAATTTAATTGGTAGTTAGTAGGATAGTATAACTTAGGATAATACTACCACTATCCGTGATATCATATGTCTAATTTTCTTGTTTTATTTTAATAAAAAAAGCCACCAAAATTGGTAGCTAATTTGAGTATGAGTATAGTCAGATGAACTTTACTTGAAATACAAAAAAGCCATCCTCGGTTCATTCCTGAACTTCGTAATTTTTGTGTGCTACAACGGTTAAATTGGATTTTGCACCGATTCGTTTGGCGTCTTTTTTAGAGATTTCCACGATACACGAATTCTCAAGTATTTTAAATATTCTACCTTCCACTTTTACGTTTTTACGAACGAATGTAATTTTTTCTCGTATTTTACGAGCTTGAACGAATTCAGAAACTTCTTTTACTGGTTTTTGAAACGTCATCTAATCCCCCATTCCATCAAACTGATAAATAGTTTGGACAAAAAAGTGGATTTCATACAAAAAAGATGATTACTTTCTTATTTTCCAACTAATAAAAGAGCTAAATCTACTCAAATAAATAATTATAAAGTAGTATTCATTACTTACTTCATCAGCCGTTTGTTAAATTACTCCCTAGCTCCTTCTGTGAGATTGTACTGTCACACCATTTAGTCAATAAAAGAAGCATTCCCGTACATGACGGAAATATCTTATTAACATGTTAACTATTTATCCTCAGGTCTCCAGCCATTCTGAAGTTCATTAATACTTAAACCAAATGTATATTCCAAATGGGGGTAATCTTTAAACCCTCGCCAATCTCCTCCCCATTCAAAACCT
>JBFELW010000271.1:0-4052 GCA_041551995.1 Paenisporosarcina sp. | reverse complement strand
GTGGATACTGATTCATTTATGGAAGTGCACAAAGAGTTTGCTCGTAATATTGTAGTAGGACTAGCTCGTATTAAAGGAGAGGTTGTTGGTCTAGTTTGTAACCAACCAAAAGTTATGGCTGGTGGGCTAGATATTGACTCTTCTGATAAGGCTGCACGTTTTATTCGTTTTTGTGACTCATTTAACATCCCAATTATTACTTTTGAAGATGTTACAGGCTTCTTCCCAGGTATTAAACAAGAGCATGGTGGAATTATTCGTCACGGTGCTAAAATCTTATACGCCTATTCAGAAGCGACTGTTCCAAAAATAACGGTCATTCTTCGTAAAGCATACGGCGGTGCATATGTTGCACTTAATTCCAAATCTATTGGTGCAGATTTAGTGTTCTCATGGCCAAATGCTGAAATAGCAGTAATGGGACCTCAAGGTGCGGCAAACGTAATCTTTTCCCGGGAAATCGCACAAAGTGACAATCCTGAACAAACCCGTGCGACAAAAATCGAGGAATATCGCGAGAAATTTGCAAATCCATATGTCGCTGCTGCAAGAGGTATGGTTGATGATGTAATCGATCCTCGTGAAACACGTATCAAACTGATTCAATCACTTGATATGATGCGTAATAAGAAAGAATCGCGACCAGCCAAAAAACATGGTAATATCCCATTATAAAGGAGTTTTTCACATGGCGAATCAACGATTAATAGAAGAATTTTTAGAACTAGTTCAAATTGACTCTGAAACAAAAAATGAGCAAATTATTGCACCTATTCTAAAAAGAAAATTAGAAGATCTAGGTTTTAATGTCATTGAAGACGACTCGGCAAGTAGAAGTGGACACGGTGCTGGGAATTTGATTGCTACACTAAAGGGAAGTAAACCAGAAGTAGATTCAATCTATTTCACCACTCATATGGATACTGTTGTTCCTGGTAAGGGAATAAAACCCGAATTAAGAGAAGATGGGTATATCTATTCTGATGGTACGACGATTTTAGGTGCAGATGATAAAGCCGGAATTGCTGCTCTTTTAGATATGGTAAAACGATTGAAAGAAGAAACGATTGAACATGGTGATATTCAATTTATCATTACAGCTGGCGAAGAAAGTGGCTTAGCTGGAGCAAAAGAATTAGATGCTTCTCTTATCACTGCTAAATATGGTTTTGCTGTAGACTCAGATGGAAAAGTTGGTGGAATTGTCACATCGGCTCCCTACCAAGCAAAAATTTGGACAACCATTCGAGGTAAAACAGCTCATGCTGGTGTTGCACCAGAAAAAGGGATTTCAGCTATTAACATAGCTGCAAAGGCTATTTCTAGAATGTCTCTTGGAAGACTAGATGAGGAAACCACTGCTAATATTGGACGTTTTGAGGGCGGCGGAGCAACAAATATTGTTTGTGACGAAGTTCATATTTTAGCAGAAGCACGTTCAATCGTGCCCGATAAGTTAAATGCTCAGACAAAGCATATGAAATCGACTTTTGAAGACACTGCGAAAGAAATGGGTGGCGTTGCAGAAGTAGATGTGAAGTTAATGTATCCAGGATTTCGTTTTGGACCTGAAGAACATGTAACTCAAGTAGCTATACAAGCTGTGGAAAATCTTGACCTGACACCAATTTTAGCGGCAAGTGGTGGGGGAAGTGATGCGAATATCATTGCTGGTTTTGGCATTCCAACCGTTAATCTATCAGTTGGCTATGAAGAAATACACACTAAGAATGAACGTATGCCTGTAGCAGAGCTAGAGAAATTATCTGATTTACTAGTTGAAATTGTAAAAGTTTCTTCAACAAAAGCTTAATCTATCCGGGGGTGGAGAGAATGTCAAGTGTAAAAGTAGTCGTCTTTCGTTGTGGAAATGAAGAGTATGCAATTCCAGTCGATCAAGTTGTCTCAATTGAGAAATTAGAACAGGTTAGTCCAATTCCTCATTTGCCAGATTACTTTTTAGGACTAATGAAAATTCGAGGAGAACTAGTTCCAATCGTTGATTTTGAACAAATTCTTTATGCTCGTAGTGCCTTAACAGGTGAACAATCTCGAATAATCGTATTAAATACAGAAGATATGTTTATAGGTCTTCTTGTGCTTGAAGCGAAAGAAATACTAGATATTAAAATTGAAGACCTAAAACAAATTGGCTTAGTGAATTACACAAAAACACAATATTTCTCTTCAGTTGCCAATTTAGAGAATCGTATGATCACGCTTATCGACCCTACTATATTGGTGCGTTCAGTGGATGGTATTAAAGAAATTCAAGCTTATATGGAATCAGTTAAAGTTGAATAGTAGAACAAGACGCTAGGATGACCTAGCGTCTTGTTTTTTGGTATGATAGAAAGAAATATACTTTGATAAAAGAATACGAAGAGGCGAATGTTCTTGAGTACAGAAAAACAGGCAACATCTCGAATTATCCTTCATATTGATATGAATAGCTTTTATGCTTCAGTTGAACAATCTTACGATCCCACGTTAAAAGGGAAAGCGATTGCGATTGCAGGGAATCCAAAAGAACGAAGAGGAATTTTAGTCACTTGTTCATATGAAGCCAGAGCTAAAGGTGTTTATACAACTATGAGTGTTTGGGAAGCTAAACGAAAATGTCCCGAGCTTATTTTGTTACCTCCAAATTTTGAACGTTATCGAATCGCTTCTAAAGCTATGTTTGATTTACTAAGATCCTATACACATTTAGTTGAACCAGTGTCGATTGATGAGGGATATATGGATTTAACTTTTATTGATCGTCCATTAAGTAGTGTTGATATCGCAAATGAAATTCAACAAAGGCTTTTGACAGAACTAGATTTACCTTGTTCCATTGGCATTGCGCCAAATAAATTTCTAGCAAAAACTGCTTCGAATTTGAAGAAACCCATGGGTATAACGATATTACGCAAACGGGATATTGATAAAATGTTATGGCCACTTCCTGTTCTTGATATGCATGGAGTTGGAGAAAGTACTGCATCCAAGTTAAATAGTATTAAATTATATACCATTGGTGATATTGCAAAAGCCGAAGAGGGTTTATTAAAGGAAACGCTTGGGAAAAATGGAACTCGACTGCAAAATAGAGCAAATGGAATTGATACCGGTGAAGTGGATCCATACTCTGTATATGCGACAAAGAGTGTAGGGAATTCGACAACTTTGCCTAGTGATGAGACAGATTTAAAAGAACTTAAGAAGGTTATTTCTAGATTAAGTGAAAAAGTAGCCAGTCGGTTAGAGGCAAAGCGTCTCGCAGGACCCACAATTTCTATACAGATTAGAAATTCAGATTGGAAGAATTCGTCGCGCAGTCAAACGTTTCGGAATTTATTGTATGAAAAAGAAAGAATATCTGAAGTAGCATGGACTTTATTTTCAAAAAATTGGGATGGAGAACCCATCCGTTTGTTAGGTGTAACCGTAAGTAATGTAGTCGATCGAGTGGATGTGACTGAACAATTATCCATTTACAATTATGAAGAACATGCAAAAGAAGAACCGATATTAAAATTGGTAGAATCACTTCAAACCAAATTCGGTAAAGAAATGATTACTAGAGGTCTTACACCAACTCGTAAACCTACGTATGAATCAAAAACAAGTTTTAGTAAAGACTTTTTAGATGATCACAAATAGGGAGAATACGTAATATGGAACTTCAATTTTTAGGTACAGGAGCGGGTATGCCTTCTAAACACCGTAATACCAGTGCTTTAGCAGTAAAACTAATGCAAGAAAGAGGCACGTTTTGGTTGTTCGACTGTGGGGAAGCCACACAACATCAGATGCTTCATACTACCTTAAAACCAAGAAAATTAGAGAAAATATTTATCACACATATGCATGGAGATCATATTTTCGGATTACCGGGATTACTGGGGTCTCGCTCTTTTTTAGACGGAAAAGAAACCTTAACCATTTATGGTCCAGTTGGTATTGAGGAGTGGATTCTTACTACACTTCGATTATCCCGAACAGTTTTACAATACAAATTAAATATTGTTGAAATTGAAGAAGGTATCATCTTTGAAGATCAACAG
>JBFELW010000270.1:0-4053 GCA_041551995.1 Paenisporosarcina sp. | reverse complement strand
TATTTCTATGTATGGATGTTACCTTGTCATTAAAATAGTTCGATTAAAGCTATTTTATCCATGAAACTATAATTCAAAAGACGCAGTATATGTATATATTTCGGTAAAAGTTTCCCAACATAATTAGATAGCTTCTACGTATGCGATAGATTAAAATTTCATCAAGAAGTCTTTGACCTACATCTCCTTTCCTACTCAATATATGACTGACATAATAACATTTTATTTTATATAACTGGGGGGTAATTATTTTGAGAAATACTGGCGAATTACGAACACTCGATCAATTAGGACGTATTGTTATACCTAAGGAATTAAGGAAATCTTTATTCATCCAGGGAAATGATCGTCTTGAGATTTTGTTGGAAGATGATCAAATCGTTCTTAAAAAATACTCATCCGATCGATCGTGTTTTATTACTGGAGAACGACTTGGCAATAACGTGGAATATGCACCAGGATTGGTACTCAGTCCAAAAGGTGCTGAAACACTATTAAAGGAATTAAAAAAACGAGAAGTTATTTACTGAAGCAAAAGGGTAGAGAGGGTGAATATTCTTTATGAAACCATTAAGAAAAATAATCGACCTAATACCTTTCTTCAACAAAAAAACTGATTCAATTCAGGAGAGATATTTCGATATTAATCAAGATGAGTCAGAAAAGAAGTATCAAACATTGGTAGAAAACTATGCACTGGGCGTATATATCTATCAGGATGGTACATTTAAATATATCAACAAACGTTTAACAGAAATGACAGGCTATTCCCATGAGGCATTACTGAAAATGAACCTTGAAGACTTCTTGGATGAAGCGTCGAAAGAAATCGTTTTAAAAAGAGTGGATAACTTCTCAAACGGCAAAGAAAATGAGATGGCAGAAATTAATATCATTCATAAAGATCAATCCAAGTTACAAGCAGAATTACAATCTTCTTTCATATTATATAAGGGTAAACCAGCATTAATGGGTACCTTACTTGATATAACTGAAATTAAACAAGCACAAAAGATGGTGAGTTATCTCGCTTACTATGACTCGTTAACGGATATCCCCAACCGGAATCTATTTAATGAAACGGGTCACGATGCTCTTTTAGAAATGGAAAACAAACAACAACAGGCTGCTCTCCTTTTTATTGACTTGGATCAATTTAAAATTGTTAATGATACTTTAGGTCATCAAGAAGGCGACTTAATTCTTAAAAAGGTTGCCGCGAAAATTAAAAAATTAGTTGGAGATAAAGGATTAATTGCGAGATATGGCGGAGATGAATTTGTCATATTATTTAAATATGATGACCTAATGGAAGTTGAAGAGTTTTCACATATGCTGATCGATGAAATCCCAATCGCTCTTTCATGTCAAATAAAAGTTTCCCCAAGCATTGGAATCAGTTTGTTCCCACATCATGCTGAAACCATCGATTCTTTAATACGTTTTGCAGATATGGCCATATATACGCTGAAATCTTATGATAATCGAAAGCAAAACTATATTTTTTATGATAGCTCTATGAGTACCAATAGAATACGAACAAACCAGTTATCAAATGATTTACATACTGCAATCGAGGAAAATCAACTACATATTGCCTATCAACCTAAACTCGATTTAAACACGTATAAGATTGAAGGAATGGAAGCTTTAGTTCGTTGGAGACACCCCGTTTTTGGAGATGTATCGCCTGCAGAGTTTATACCTTTGGCCGAGCAGAATGGGTTCATACATAAATTAGGTGATTGGGTATTGAAAACAGCTATTACAGAAACGTTAAAATTGAGTTCTCCTATTACACTGAATGTGAATATTTCCACAAAACAGCTATTAAGAGGTTCTTTTATTCAGTCCATTAAAAGGATTTTACACGAAACTCAATTTCCATCACGACAACTGAATTTAGAAATTACTGAAAGTGTCGCATTACACGATGTAGGCACAGCTGTGGAGATTTTAAACCAATTAAAGGGTCTCGGTATCCTTCTCTCTTTAGACGATTTTGGTACAGGCTATTCATCCCTCAGCTACCTCACAAAACTCCCTGTCGATTTTTTAAAAATTGATCAATCGTTTATATGTGATTTAGAGAATAATGATTCTAATAAAACGGTTATTAAATCTATTATCAATGTTGCACATAGTCTGAATATGCAAGTAACTGCCGAAGGGATTGAAACGCTAGAACAAGCCGAATTCCTTCAGAAATACAGTTGCGATAATGGCCAAGGTTATTATTTTAGTAAACCTCTCCCGTTTAATGAAATCCAGTTGTATCTTGAGCATAGATAAGTCTCGATCCTTCCAATAGAGAAAACTATCTTTAAAAATGCACAAAAACCACTCATGTTGTTGATTTGAGTGGTTTTACTAATTTAAATAAGGAGTAACACGATATGTAAGACGTCTAGGCTAACTTGTATAATTTTTTTTTTAGCTATAGAATCTCTACCTCTACTCTATTTCTCCCTTTATTTTTCGCCATATATAAAGCGTTGTCTGCACTTAAGATAATTTCTTCTTTTTTTAAATCCCTACCTGGAACCCGACTCGCAACACCTATACTGACAGTTACAATCTTTTCAATATCTGAACCTTTGTGAGCTATTGATAGATTCATAACATTCCGCCTGATTGTTTCGGCAACATGTCTCGCACCTTCTAAACCGGTTTCTGATAAGATGACCCCGAACTCCTCTCCTCCGTATCTCGATACTAAATCTCCTTCTCTATTGATAGATTCTTTAATAGCCTTTGCTACGTTTTGTAAACAACTATCACCTTCAAGATGTCCATATGAATCATTATATTTTTTAAAAAAATCGATATCTATCATAATTAAAGATATCGGTCGTGATGTCCGTTTAGAAATTTCCCACTCTTTATTTAGGTACGCATCAAAATGTCTTCGGTTGGCGATCCGAGTTAAACCATCTATTAAGGTGAGTTCCTCTAATTTTTTATTCGCCTCCCTCAGTTTACTTTCTGCATCCTTACTTTCTGTAATATCAGAAAAAACAGCTACATAATTTGAGATTTCACCTTTATCGTTCTTAACTACACTTATATTTAAAAGTTCCGGATAGAGAGTACCATTTTTTCTCTTATTCCAGATTTCCCCATTCCATTGTCCTATTTTAACGAGCTCCAACCATAGTTGTTCATAAAACTTAGCATCATGTTTTCCAGAACTTAAAATATCAGGATTTTTTCCTTGCACTTCATCTAGAGAATATCCAGTAATCATGGAAAAAGCATGGTTTACAGTGATTATATTTCTATCTGAATCTGTTATCATAACGCCCTGCAATGTATTTTCTACCACTTTTCCATACAAATTTAATCTATCTTCTATATGCTTTCGCTCTGTAATATCGTTTTGGATACCAGTAAAATATAAAACCTCTCCATGATCATCAAAAATGGGTGTTAGTGTGAGTTCACTCCAAAACTCTTCCCCGTTTTTCTTATAATTCAATAGTTCAACATTGCATTTCTTTCTCTCTTTAATAGCTTTACTTACCTCTAAGATAGTCGCTTTATTTGTATGAGCTCCCTGTAAAAAAAGACAACTTTTCCCTATGGAATCTTCCAATGAATAACCTGTTTGTTTAGTGAATTCCCGATTCACATAAACTAACCGACTATCGTTAATGTTTGGATAACTTATAGTAATGCCAACACCTGTAAAATCAATCGCTTTAAATAGTACATCATTATTAAATACATCGTTTTCAATTATTTCTTTATTCAAATTGCCCACTCCGTTCTTTAATAATGAATCTACTTTTCTAATAGACCATTACACAGTTTAAAAGTACTTCGCACTACTTTAGTCTTATATTATTGTGAATTTTTATAAATCGTCAAGTCTTTATGTGCAAAAGATTTAATGTAAGTCCTAACATTCTTGAAGAAATTTCTTAGATATTTAAAATCTTTCTCTTATGACGTGTTTCACGTCTCTTGCAGGAGTCTTAGATTTTTGGATTGGACTTAGTCGCATTTATTTGGGGGCTCATTTTCCAAGTGATGTTATCTCAGGTTATTTGG
>JBFELW010000269.1:0-4060 GCA_041551995.1 Paenisporosarcina sp. | reverse complement strand
TTGATAGGCTGTTTTATGACCTAATGGATTCACTTCTTCTATTAATTGGTCTAGTGCGTCAAATTTTTGCGTTGTAACAGCACCTGTTGGATCTTTTATTTTAATGATTCCATCTTTATCTAAATATTCGCGTGTTGTTGTTTTTTCTCTTCGATCCGTTTGAGTCATCAAACGATTCATCAAATCATACGAGTAAGTAGCTTTTTCCCCCATAGGATCTGTTACTTCTATAAGGTTGCCTACAGCATCATATGAATGTTTCGTTTCACCTTCTAATGGGTCTGTAATTTTTCCTAATCTGCCTAGTGAATCGTACTCATACAAAGTCTTAGCTTCATTTGGAGCAGTTAGTTCGGTCATTCGTCCCGCTTTGTCATATTTGAAAACTACTTCTTGGTTTAATGCATTTATAACTTTTGTATTGTTACCAATCTTATCGTATTCGTATTTGTCTATGTTTCCATCTGGATTCGTAATAGACAGTAATTCACCAGCCAAGTTGTAGGAAAATGCTGTTTTTTGACCTAATGCATTTGTGACTTGCAGGAGGTTTCCTAATTCATCATATCCATAAGCAGTCTGACGTTGAAGCGAGTCTGTTTCATTCACTAATCGACCCAACTTATCATATTCCATTTTTTGAATGGCACCGTTTGGTTGTTTGATTGTTTCTGCTTGTCCTAATGGATGATAGGTAAGTTCGGTAATACCACCTAATGGATCGGTTCCTTCTGTTATTCTACCGATTTTATCGTACTTCCACTTCATTTCGTGATCGAGCGGATTTTTCACGGATAGTACTCTACCCATGACATCATATGAAATCTCTGTTTCGCCTTTATGGTCTTTCGTTTTTTGTACCCTTCCTAAGTCATCATAGACATAGGTTGTTATTAGCTTCAATGGGTTTGTAACTTTTTCAAGTCGCCCGAATTCATCATAATCATATTCGGTTACAGCTCCATTTGGTAATGTTTCTGTAAGGATTTGATCTAGATTACTGTAAGTCATTTTAATTTTTTGGCCTAACGCATCAATTACTTCGATTGGACGACCTACTTTATCAAAATGAGTTTCGGTTTTTTCATTTTCTGCATTTATAAATTCTGCTAACTGCCCACGTGTATTGTATGTGTACTTTAATTTTGTCCCATCAGGACGCGTATACGTGGTGGTATTCCCTTCAATGTTGTAAGACCATTTGTGTAATCGGTCCATTGAATCTATAATCTCGATTAACCGATTTAATTCATCATATTTATATTGTTGTACGGTTTCCTTAGGACCTTTTACTTTTGTCATACGTCCTAGCGTATCATGCTCAAAACTTGTTTTTTCATTTAATGGATTGGTTATAGACATAACCCAACCAAGAGCGTTATAGGTATAGTTCGTTTCACCGCCAGCTGGATCTTTTACCTTTGTAACATTTCCAGTCGCGTCATAGGTGTATTCCGTTACATGACCTACTGCATTTTTAACAGTAGCAATTTGACCCCCTGGGTGATACGTATATTCTTCAGTGGTATCATCACGGAAAATTATCTTAGTTAGTTGTTTAGCTGCATCATAATGATACTTTTCTTTTGATGAATCCTTGTACGTTTTTTCTGTTAACAGGCCAAGCGTGTCATACGTGTATCCAACTGTTTGTCCATCAAAAGCAGTTTCTTTTTTTAAACGACCTATCGAATCGTATTCATAGGATTGCGTTCTCCCTATTGGATCCGTAATCTTAGTTATTTGTTGGTCTTTATTGTACTGATAAGTTGTTGAACGTTCTAACTCATCTTTTACCTTTTCTACCTGACCTTTTGAGTTGTATGTGTAATTTAGTGTCCCATATGGTGATTGAACTTTCTCAATCCCATACTCTCCGTAAGTGTTGGTGGTCGTGCCTTTCATATTTTTATGTTTCGTCAAGCGTCCTAACTTGTCCCACTCAAATGTTTCTTTGTGATTCCCCGGATTGGTCACCGTTTCTAAACGACCCGCTTCATCATACGAATAGCTGATTGTTTCGTTTGATGGCGTTGTAATAGAAGCTACCCTTCCCGATTGATCATACGCTTGTTTGGTATGTTGGCCGAGCTCGTTCGTAAACGTTAAAATTCTTCCCGCTTTATCATACGTAAACTTTGTTGTCTTGCCTTGTTCATCTTTTATTTCCGAAAGATGGCCATTCGGATAATATGTGTATGTCTCGCTTGAGCCATTCGGGTTATTCATTGAACGTATTTGTCCCATGACATCAAAGGAATAGGTTGTGACTTCATTTTTTGCATTCGTCACTTGCTTTAAATAACCATATTGATCATATTGGAAATTCATTACCTGACCGATGGCATCTTTAGTCCATAGCATGTTACCTTTTGAATCGTAACCATAGGTTGACTTTATCCCATTTTCGATTTGTTCAATCATATTCCCCTGTGCGTCATAAACGTAGGAAGTTGATTTCCCAGTTGAAATCGATATCGTTTTAGGTTTGTCCCATAGATCGGTGTACGTATACGAAGTAATAACTCCAAATTTGTCGGCATGGCTTAACAACCGATCTTTATCATCATAAGTGAAGGTATCGGTTCCCGTTTTGTCAGTCTTTTTCGTCATTTTGTCGTTGTCATTATATGCAAAGGTAATTACGTTTTGTAGTGGGTCTATCATTTTTTCTGTTTTTTTGTTTTTAATTGTAAAAGTCCATGCTTGGTTTAGTGCATTTTTCTTAATCGTCTGAGTTAGCTCTCCACTGCCATCTGTGGAATACGTGTATGTATTTATCAAGGAATTAGCAGCGTCTTTTACCGACGTGACACGATCTTTATTATCATAAGTAAATGAGGTTTTCTCATTTTCTCCATTTGTAATTCCGTTAATTCTCCCATTCCCATCATAGCTGTATGATACGGCTTTATCTCCAGGATAATTAACATGTGTTAACCGCTTATTTCCGTCATAGGTAAATATAATTTTTTCGTTTTTTGGATTTGTTACTTGTTGAATTACCCCATTTTGCCAGACAAGTTGAATCGTTCTTCCGTTATCGTCTGTCATTTTACTAATGTTTCCGTCAACATCATATTCGTATGAAATGAAATTACCAAATCGGTCAGCTTGTTTTATCATCTTTCCGATTTTTTCGGGCTGATTTTCTCTCCACGGGGCATAATAACCGTAGTAGGTTAACGTATTTTTTTCTGGTGTTTCAACTGTATATTCGTATTGGCCAATACGGGTTAGTATATCCCCGTTTTCCGCCTTATTGTAATGTCCCTTATGAAGTTCATAGTTGGTCATCGTATCATCGTCGTATTTTGTAATAAAACCATCTGGGTCATCCTTCACAAACTCATAGTTCATGGTCGTCCCGTCTTGGCGTAACTCTCCCATTGCAAATTCAGCATACAGCTGCAATTTAGAATCTAGCTTTGTTTCCCATCCAAGTCCGAACGGGCCAACTTTATCGTTTGAACTGGAATAATCTCGTGAGATACTTAGTCCCAGCATATCATTCGGAATCTTGACATCATTTTCTGAAAGTTTCAAAAGCCCTGTTTCCACGTTAACGGGTGGCTCTTCTTTTGTATTGTTTGGTGGAGCATTGCCGGTCTCTTTTCTAGGTGAAACATGACTGTTCGGTGTTCCTGGTGATGCATTTGGTATCATTGGATTGATACCCTGTGTAGGGTTCATCATAGGCTGATGTGGATCTGATGTTGGTAATGAACCTACAAGATTGCTAGGGTCCGAGAAGAAGTCCTGAGCGTTATTGTTATTTGCTGCTTGTGCTTGTGCTGGATAGGCAAGCACACTTGAAAATAGAAGAAAAATAGTGATAAGTACATTTACAATCCCTTTTTTGTGCATAAAAATAATTCCTTCCCCTACCGGAAAAAGACATAAAATCACAGTTATGGACCAAAAATACAAAATTACTCATATAGGAGCATGTATCTACGGTAACCCAACCATCTTGGCAAATTGACTTGCTTTAGACCTGTGGTTTTGCGTCCTCGCCTTTCGACAAGTTTGCCTTTATACGGATATTAGTTTAATAGTC
>JBFELW010000268.1:0-4086 GCA_041551995.1 Paenisporosarcina sp. | reverse complement strand
TGCTTTATTGGCACCAGTTTTAGCACCTCATGATCCAGCTTTGATTAATGCAGCTGATATGCTTAAACCTCCCTTTTGGATGGAAGGCGGAAGCACAACAAACTTATTAGGCACGGATAATCTGGGGCGAGATATATTAAGTAGAATTTTATACGGTTCACAGGTTTCATTGTTAGTAGGTATTACCTCGGTAGTAGTTGCTGGATTTATCGGTGTTACAGTTGGCCTCATTTCAGGATATTTCGGTGGGTTTATCGATAATATACTAATGCGTTTAGTGGATTCGTTCCTTGCTATTCCAACTATTTTATTTTCACTTGTTATATTAAGTATTTTTGGACCTAGTGTAATAACGTTAATTGTAGTCCTAGGAGCAACGAACTGGGTTAACTATGCTCGTCTAGTACGTGGTGAAGTGTTAACAATTAAAGAACGTGATTTTGTAAGGGCTGCCCATTCAATCGGAGTAAAAAATAATAAGATTATTACACGTCATTTACTACCTAATGTTATTTCATCTTTTATCGTCATTTCTACTTTAAGTGTAGCTACCACTATTATTCTTGAAGCATCACTCAGCTTTTTAGGTTTAGGTGTACAACCACCGACAATATCATGGGGTACTATTTTGAGTGATGGAAGAGATTATTTGGCTACAAGCTGGTGGTTAGCCACGTTCCCTGGAATTGCCATAACGATTACAGTGCTAGGTATTATTTTCCTAGGAGATTGGCTGAGAGATGTTCTAGATCCACGATCGAAAGAAAAATAAATTTAAGGAGGTATCCCGGATGACGGAAGAGATACTGAATATTAAAAATCTCAAAACTTATTTCCATACTGAAAATGGGATTGTTCCTTCAGTCGATGATGTCTCAATTTCTATTAATAAAGGAGAAACATTAGCAATTGTTGGGGAATCAGGATCAGGTAAGAGTGTGACTTCTTTATCGATTATGCGACTTATTGATTCTCCCGGAAGAATTGTCGACGGACAGATATTTTTTAAAGGGCGAGATATAGTACCTATTTCGATGAAGGAAATGAGAAAGCTACGTGGAAATGATATTGCCATGATTTTTCAAGAGCCCCTTACTTCCTTAAACCCAGTATTCACAATTGGAAATCAAATGTCAGAATCTATCATACTTCATCAGAAAAAGAACAAGAAAGAAGCAAAAAAGTTGAGCATTGAAATGCTTCAAAAAGTAGGAATACCAAGGGCAGATAAGGTAATCGATTCTTTTCCGCACTCTCTTAGTGGTGGGATGAGACAGAGGGTAATGATTGCGATGGCACTTTCATGTAATCCTCAGTTGTTAATAGCTGATGAGCCTACTACAGCATTAGATGTGACTATTCAAGCCCAAATTCTAAAACTAATGAAAGGTCTGATAACTGAATTCGATACTTCTATTCTTCTGATTACACATGATTTGGGTGTTGTAGCTGAGATGGCTGATCGTGTGGTTGTAATGTATGCGGGACAAGTAGTAGAAGAAACAGATGTTTTTACACTTTTCCGAGATCCCAAACATCCTTACACAAAGGGACTAATGGAAAGTACACCGAAGATTCATGAATTAAAAGATGAATTATACTCAATACCAGGTACTGTCCCGAACCCGATTAATTATCCAATGGGTTGCCGCTTTATTGAACGATGTCCATATGCAATGAGGAAATGTGCAGAAATTCATCCGAAGTTGGAAGAAATTCTTCCTAAACACTCCGTGAGATGTCTGCTTCATGAAGAAAAGGTGGTGGATTTGTATGATGCCAAATCATTTGCTTGAAGTTAAAGGGTTGAAAAAAGCATTTGATGTATCTGAAGGTTTCTTAAAGAGAAAAAAACAATATCTTTATGCCGTGGATGGTTTAGACTTTTTTGTAGATGAAGGAGAAACACTTGGAATTGTTGGGGAATCTGGTTGTGGAAAATCAACAACTGGTAACTTAATTGGTCTATTACTTGATCCAACTGAAGGTGAAATTATTTTTCAAGGTGAAGATTTAACAAAGCTAAAGGGAGAAGTGTTAAGAAAGAAAAGATCTGAAATTCAAATGATATTTCAAGACCCCTTTTCATCATTGAATCCTAGAATGCGAGTCTTTAATTTGATAGCAGAACCATTAAGAACACATAAATCTTTAACTAAAAAAGAACTCACAGAAAGAGTTTTAGAGTTAATGGACTTAGTTGGATTAAATCGTGCCTATGTAGATCGCTTTCCGCATGAATTCAGTGGAGGTCAGCGTCAACGAATCGGTATCGCACGGGCAATATCATTAAATCCTAAATTAATCATTTGTGACGAACCGGTTTCTGCTCTTGATGTGTCTATCCAGTCGCAAATCTTGAATTTATTATCTAAGCTGCAAAAAGAACTTAATCTTACGTTCATTTTTATTGGTCATGGTTTACCCGCAGTTAAACATATCAGTGATCGAATAGCTGTCATGTATCTTGGGAAAATAGTTGAGTTAACAACAAAAGAAAAATTATTTCTTAATCCTAAACATCCTTATACAGAAGGATTATTGTCTGCTGTACCGATTCCAGATCCTTTACAAAGAAATATAGAGGGAAGAAAATTACTAGAAGGGGATATTCCAAATCCGGCAAATCCTCCATCTGGATGCAATTTTCATACAAGATGCCCTTATGTCCAAGACATATGTAAGAACGTTGAACCTGTTTTTGAAGAAAAACAACCTGGTCAGTACGCAGCATGTCATTTTCCTCTAAGTAATGGAAAGGGAATTATTAATGAAGCGAAAGAGATGGTAACGACGAATGGAGTATCTTGATAACAACCTTAAACCCATGATTGAGTTAATTAGAAAATTAGTGAATATAGATAGTGGATCTCAACATAAAGTAGGTATTGATAAAGTTGGGAAGATATTAATAGAAGAATATAAAAAAATGGGTTTTAATATTGAAACTCAAAATAATGATGCGAACGGTAATAATTTAATTATTAAACATAAGGATTCTGATGATCCTAAAATTCTACTCATCGCTCATTTGGATACGATTTTCCCAGTTGGAACAGCATTAGAAAGACCATTCACAATTAAAAATGGCCTTGCATTTGGTCCAGGGGTGGCTGATATGAAAGCAAGCCAAGTGACCTTGTTATATGCCATTAAATATTTGTATGAAAAAAATAACGACGCTTTTAAAAATGTCATTATCATTTTAAACGGAGATGAAGAAATAGGATCTCCCACTTCAAGAAATCTAATTGAAGATATTTCTAGAACGGTAAATTATGCTCTTGTAATGGAACCAGCTCGTAAAGATGGATCATTAGTATCGTCTCGAAGAGGTGGCGGCAGATACACTTTAAATGTGCATGGAAAAGCATCACATTCAGGCGTTGCTCCAGAAGAAGGGATAAGCGCAATTGAAGAACTTGCGCACAAAACCATAAAATTACATCGACTTTCTAATCACGAGAAAGGTATTTCGGTCAGTGTAGGCATCGTTGAAGGTGGGAATGCGGTTAATATGATTCCAGACAGTGCTATTGGATACGTGGACGTAAGAGTAGAAAGTGAAGCGCAAAGTTTAGAAATTAACAAAAGAATTGAACGTATCTGTTCGATTCCAGATGTTGAAGGCACAACCATTGATTTAGAGGGGGGAATTAATCGTCCACCTATGGAGTTAGATGAAAAAAATCAAAGATTAGTAGCAATAATAAAAGAAGTGGGAACCACCTTTGGATTGACTGTAACAGACACGCATACTGGTGGTGGCTCAGATGCTTCATTCCCATCTCATCTTGGAGTAGCTACTGTAGATGGATTTGGACCTATTGGAGGGAAACTTCATAACGAAGGAGAATATTTGGAAATAAACTCTCTAACTGAAAGATGCTTTCTATTAGCTAAAACGATTTCAAAGCTTTCGGAGGTATCCCGTTAATCATAATCAAGGCCAGGCTTCACAAATGGAGTTCATGTATAAAAGAGGTTTTGCATTAAATTGGTATATAAAGTTTAACCAGCAATTACTACCAATACATATCATTTATAAAATCGCTTTAATTTTATCTTTTTAGAATACAGATGATA